>JAUTXJ010000001.1 GCA_030838075.1 Acidobacteriaceae bacterium | reverse complement strand
GCGGGTATTGGCGCCTTCCTGGTCCCATTCGGTAACAAGCAGTTCGCTGATAGGCATTTTTTGGCTCCGGCGGAGATGAGTGAGGATGGGATCGATTGTACTGGAACAGATGAAAGGCAAGCAAACTTGAGCGCGTGGGCATTGAAAAAATTGGCGTGCACCACCCCCACCCCCGGTGTTTTTTCCAAAAGAGTCCACAAGATATTGAAAATAAAGGACCGACGTTGCAAAAAGCGTGCAAGAGTTAAGAAGATGTTGAAAGCAATGGAGATAACTGCTCTGGAGTCCCAAACTTGCTGTTGAGGCTCTGGGATACCCCACCCCCCGCATTTGCAAAAAAGAGACTGGAAGATGCTGAAAAGAAAGAACAGGAGCCGTAAAAAGAGAGCAAAGAACGAAAAGAGGCGGCAAGCCCTCAATATTACAAGGCGATGCCGCCCCAAAATGAGGGAGAGACGGAATGAAGGGACGGGCGAACTGCCACGTAGGAACGATCCGATATCGTATTGCGCTAATCACGAACTATTTTACTATATGGGCATATTATTAGTAAATAAATAAAGGGCAGAAAGAGGGGGGGGCTGTAGCTGCGGACCGATCCGTTCGAAAGTCATAATGTCGTCGGGCGGCTCTTGTATACTGCCCGACGAGCGACCCGAATGCGTCTGTCCTGTTCCTCGGCAGGCAATAACGACAAGTGGGCGGAAATAATCCTCGTAAATTCTTTCTTGAACGCTCGATCAGAGATGCGGCGGTTTGTAGATTTCCTTGCCTTCTCTGCCCTAGTGCCTCCCTAATGCTTGCCCTAAGTTGTACGCTATACCGAAGGTCGACAGGCAGGCAACGTACAACATAACTTGTGCGGGACTGATTGTATTATAGCCGATCGTGCGCGGGGCGCTGGAGAATCGCGAGATGGCTCACCGATTCACCACTTCTTACCTGAAGGATGCGATTGATTTGTTTCGTTACTACAAGCGGCTGGGGGACAACGCGATTGCGCAATGTCCGGACGAGAAGCTTTGCGCGGAGATCGATCCGGAATCGAATTCGATTGCCATTATTGTGAAGCACATGGCGGGCAACATGCGTTCGCGGTGGAGTAATTTTTTGACTACGGATGGGGAGAAGGCGGAGCGCCAGCGGGATACGGAGTTTGAAGATGCGCCTGCAACGCGCGCGGAAATCATGGGGATGTGGGACGCGGGGTGGAATTACTTATTCGAAGCGTTGGCTTCGCTGACGGATGCGGACTTATCCAGAACCATCACTATTCGAACCGAACCGCATTCGGTGACGCAGGCGATCAACCGGCAGATTGCGCATTATTCGTATCATGTCGGACAGATTGTCTATGTGGCGAGGCATTTTGCGGGAAGCAACTGGCGAACGCTAACGATTCCCAAGAAGAAGTCGGGCGAATTTAACGCACAGGTGGCTTCAGGCGAGAAATCCCAGCGCTAAAGCTCGGAGGTTCCAGTTTCAGTGTGGATTTATTCAACAAGCGGTCCTCGACGAGGTCTGAAATGCCATTCGCGGTTCATCCCGACTTGATCACTCCCCCAGACGATACGATTCTTTGGCGCTACTCAGATTTCGCTAAGTTCATGGACCTGATCGAGCGAAGGAAACTATGGTTCTCTCGAGCGGACAAGTTTGAGGACCCGCTTGAAGGCACGTTCACCGACGCTGAAATAGCTCATTTTCGATCTCTGCGGCCTGACGGCACGCCTGTTGACCCGGCTGCGTACTCTTTGCCGGGAGTATCTAAGATGATGCGTGGCACGACGTTTGTTAACTGTTGGCGCGAGGGGAAGCGTGAATCGATGGCGATGTGGGACATTTATGGAAAGGGATCTGGGATTGTGGCGATTAAGTCCACTGTGGGTTTGCTGAAGGAAGCAGTCGCCTCCTATAACTGGGATGTGTTTATCTCGCGTGTGAGGTACATCGACTGGAATGAGCTAAATTGGGGCGGCAACGCGCTTGAAATGTGTGTCCGAAAGGACGCGTCTTACGCACATGAATCTGAGGTTCGAGCGGTCATATGGGGTCTTGGTTCGCGGCCAGGCGGCTCCCCTTTGGTAACGATGCTGCCGGACAACGATATGGCAAGTATAAGGTCTGGAGAAGAGGTGGACATCGATCCGGCTCGCTTAATCACTGAAGTGATGATTGGGCCACGGGAACAATCGAGAATCTTTAAGCTCGTCCAAGTGATTATGAAGCGCTACGGCCTGCCCCAGCCGCTCAAAGCATCCGACCGCCTCAAGGCCCGGGCGAGTATATGGCCCTAACGCCCACCATTTTGGTTTACAGATCCTGACCGTTGGTCGAGAGCTTTTTGTCACCTTCTGAAAGTTGACGAAATCGCATAGGCAACTCCCGGTAAAATCGCGCAATCGGAAAATGATCCACTACCGAGATTGGACTTGGCGACGGATTCGCTTCCTGTTCGCCTGGGATTTGGATAGACTATGGAACGGACGGCTACACTTTTTGAGATGGGATTGCGGGCGACGGCGAGCCCCCTGCTGGGTTCGGTGACGCAGGCGATCAACCGGCAGATTGCACATTATTCGTATCATGTGGGGCAGATCGTTTATGTGGCGAGGCAGTTCGCGGGAAGCAACTGGCGAACGCTGACGATTCCCAAGAAGAAGTCGGGCGAGTTTAACGCACAAGTGGCTTCTGGCGAGAAGTCGCAGCGCTAAAGTCGGAAGTTCCAGTTTTTGTGTGGATTGGATTCAGCCAAGCGGATTGCGCAGTTGGCCAAATTCAAGTCCTCAGAACGACGACGAACTGTGCATTGCCATCAATAGGGAGGCAGTAGTTCCGCAATGGCGCACCCCCGTGGTAGGACTTAGGGCTGCAATGCCGCACGCCTAGGGCGATTCGGTGTCAACTTCGAAAGAACGAACTCCTGAAGGACGCCGACGAGGGACGTCTCACCGAGTCTGATAAACGCCGACGACACCACGAACCCGGATCCGCGGCGGTCGTTGGCAGGAAGATAGAGGGCTTGCAGTCCGGCGCCAGCAAAACTTCCGATGACGTTCGAGTAATTGGGCTGCCAGTGCCCATTGTCCCCTTTGCATATCACCGAGCTGGCCACGGCATAGAGAATCCTGGATCGCTTGCTACCGCGTCCTTTGTAGAAGTAGCGTGGGTCCTGCTTGAGAAGCGAAGGCATTACGGCCCCTCCGATAAAGGTTGCGGCAAAAACATTAGCGTAAGTTGCACCGTAGCGCTTGGCATACCCTTGCGCTCCCTGTCCGTAAGAGCCCCAACGATCTCCGGCCTGGCTAATCCCAGCCACGACCCCAACCCCGACAAGCGTGATCGGGTCACCAGCCGATTTCCATGCAAGCTCAAACTTTTGTTTCGCCGTGAGAGGAGCGGAAAAGGGCTCGTAGCTGACATAGAAGTTGGGGATCACTCCGAACACCCGCTGCTTTTCTTGTTCTTTGATCTGGACGACTGCCAGTTCCTCGGGCGTCAGTCCAACGTGCACCTCTGTTACCTGAGTGGGGATGACCAACATAATGAGTGGAGTGACGTACGCTTCTCCAGATCGCAGAGTTCCGGAGGACTTCAGCGACGCGAGACCCGGGGATGAAATTGTGAGCTCGAAGGGGCCGGGGGCGACATTGGAAAACGCGAATAGCCCGTCCTGGTCCGACGTTACCTCCAGGCCCGAAGATTGGCCTTCACGGGTAAGCTTCACGACGGCTCCGGCAATGTTGGCTCCGGATTGATCAACAACCTTACCGCTGATGCTTCCCGCCTGGTGGTCAGCGTGTTGCTGCCCTCCGGCGGAAGCCTGTGTTCCCTCTAAGTCAACCAGTGCACTCGTCGTTGTTTGGTCAATCGGAGGCTGTTGAGACCATGCAGGATAGCTGCAAAGCAGCACTAGCAGGCTCAGCCAAACCAGCTTTGCGAGGCCCAGAACCAAGCATTCTTTCGCAGAACCCACGGACATTTCTTGCCTTCACCTCCCGATCCTAGATTGGTTCGTCGGAATTCGATGCTGCTGCGGACCTCTGAGTTACAAACGTGTTACGCCGCTCATCGTCCCGAGTACAACGTAGCGGCAACAGGCAAGAACGCCAAGGAGGCGACCCGACACAACAGGCAAGGGCTAAATTAGAGCCTGTTCGTCTGGCCATGCGCCTTGACCTAGAGGACAAGTACCCCAGGGGAAACGAGGGGATCCGACAAGCTTGCCTCAAGAAAGTGCAGCGCTGATCATGGTAATAGTACTAGCTTAACTAAATAGAATCTTGGAGGAGAGAAATGCGTAAGTTGCTTATTGTGTGTGGGTTGTTCTTGGTTTCCGCGGTATCCGCTAAGGCGCAAGAAGGTCGAGGGTTCGAGATTTCCGGAAACTATCAATATGTTCGGTTGAATCCGGGCAACGGAGCTTCCGGCATCAACTGCCAAGGTGGGGCTGGCTCGTTCGGGGCTTATTTGGCACCGCGGGTCGGGGTAATCGGTGAGTTCGGGGCGTGCAAGGTCACGGGGTTGCCGTCCGGCCTGACTTCGCACGAGTTGAGCTATCTCGTCGGGCCGCGCATCTATTTCCCCACTCATGGACGCGTGTTTCCGTTCGTCCAAGCGCTGTTTGGTGGCGAGCAGTTCTCTGCCGGTGCGACTGGTTTTGGCTCGGCGTCAACCAACGCCTTTGCAGCGGCAGCAGGCGGTGGGGCGGATGTGACCCTGACGCGGCACGTCTCTTTCCGAGCCATCCAGGTCGATTATCTCTACACCCACTTTGCTGGGACTGGTCAGAATAACCTGAGAATACAGAGCGGACTGGTGTGGCGCTTCGGTAGGTAATCAAATCTGAAGCAGCCGTAATAGTTCTCATTCTCGATGAGTCGGGGCGCACCGCAAATTACCACTGGTGCGCCCTTTATTTTCGTTCTCACTACTCCAAGAAAATCAGGCGGCAGCACCCACGAGAAAACGGGGTCAGGAAGGATCTTTTTGCCGAGTATTTTGGACGCCCGTGACAATGCCGATTCCGAGCAGCACGATAGCGCCGACGGCGATCCAGCGGGACGGCACGTGAGCCAGATGAGCCCCGTAAATCAGGCCGCCGATTAGGATCAAGAAACCCAGCGCGTACAATCCGAATGACATGATGGCTCCTCTTTGAATCAAGACTGGGGACGGAATGCGCCTAGTATGCCGCAAATACCCAAGCAGGCCATACCGTTCTGTCTGTACGCCATCGCGGCTTGGCCGACTGGTGTAAAATACCAAGCTAGGAAAATGGTGTTCAAGTATTGATAAAGTCGCGTAACCCGGACAAGTCCCCTTACCTGATGGGCCCCGATCTCGACACGGCGATTCATCCCTTCACGACGGCTTCGCTTCCTCTTCGCCTAGCATTCTTATAGACTATGGAGCGGATGGCTACACTTTTTGAGATGGGATTGCTGGCGACGGCTAGTCCCCTGCTGGACGTGAATGAGGCGCAGAGGCGCGCGATTACGCATGGCGCGGGGCCACTGCTGGTGATTGCGGGGGCGGGGACGGGGAAGACGCGGGTGATTACGGAAAGGATCCGGCACCTGTTGGAGACCGATGCTTCGATTACGGGCGAAAATATTCTGGGGCTGACCTTCACCAAGAAGGCGGCTGGGGAGATGAAGGCGCGGGTGATGAAGGCGGTGGGGGAGCGCGGCAAGGATGTTACCTTGGCGACGTTTCATTCGTTTTGCGAGGCGCTGCTGGTGGAGCTGGATCCGGGGCGGGTGATTCTGGATAAGTGCGATCACTGGATTTTGTTGCGGAGAAATTTGGCGCGATTGCGGCTGGAGAAATACCGGCGGCTGCCGGACCCGGGACAGTTTTTGAATGATTTTCTGGAATTTTTCAGCCGCTGCCAGGACGAACTGGTTTCCTGCGAAGACTTCCAAGCTTATGCGGATGGTTTAGGGGTGAGGCTGGAAGCGGAGCGCGGAGAGCTGGACGAAGATGCCCACGCGGAGCGCGCCGATCAGGTGGCGCTGCAACAGGAAATTGCGCGGGCTTACGGAGCCAGCGAGGGATTGCTGAGGGAGAAAAACCGCGCGTCCATCAATTCGCTGATTACCGAAGCGGTGGCGCTGCTGCAAAAAGATGCGGCGCTGCGAGAAAAACTGCGGCAGCGTTACCGCTACATCCTGGTGGATGAGTTTCAGGATACAAATATCGCGCAAATCGAGCTGCTGGATTTGTTGTGCGCAGAGCCGCGAAATATTTTTGTAGTGGGCGATAACGACCAGGCCATTTATAGATTTCGCGGAGCTTCGTTCGCGAGCTTTGCGATTTTTGAAAAGCGATTTGCGGGGTTGAAGGATACCGATGATCCCAGCCGGTACCGCGTGACGCTGACGGAGAATTACCGGTCGACGCCGAACATTTTGCGGGTGGCGACGCACGTTATCGGGCAAAACGCGCGCAGCGAGCGCTTCCCTCCCAAGGTGCTGACGACGTCGCATCCCGAGGGAGAGAAAATTCGCATCGCGGAACTTGCGAATGCCGACGATGAATCGCGTTGGGTTACCAGTGAGCTGCAACGGCTGCACCGCGCGGGACACCGCTGGAAGGATTTCGCGGTGTTGTACCGGCAACACGCGCATCGCGACCAACTGGTGGAAGAGCTTTCGCGGGCGAAGATTCCATTTGTGATCAGCAAGCTTTCGATCCTGGAGCATCCGCTGGTGCGGGATGTGCTGGCGTACCTGCGGCTGATCGCGCAGCCGTATGACGATGTGGCGTGCGCGCGGGTGTTGGCGGCGCCGGCGTGGCAGATGGAGCCGGAAGATTTGGTGAGGCTGACGCAGCGGGCTTCGAAGAAACGTGGCGCGGCCCTGATCGATATTTTGCAAGCGCCGCAGACGGAGCTGGCGTTTGATGCGTCGCAAGCTTCGGTGCAGGTGCTGCTGGATTTTCTTTTGGCGCAGCGGAAGACGATTAACCGGCGGAGCGCGAAACAAATACTGGGCTCGGTGATCGACTGGCTGGAGATTCGTGAACGGGCGGCGGTGCAGGATCGCAAATATGTGACGAGGCTGGTGGAATTTGTTGTCGAGTGGGAGCCGAAGAGCGATACGAAGGGCTTGGCGGAGTTTTTGGAGTATCTGGATTATTTCGACCAGGCGGGCGGGACGGTCAGTCTAGAGGATGATGTTCCGGGCGATGCAGTGCAGTTGATGACGGTGCACGGGGCGAAGGGGTTGGAGTTTCCGCATGTGTTTTTGTTGCGGTTGAATAACAAGGCGTTTCCGGCGTCGGAGCGGACGCGGGTATTTGAATTTCCTGCGGAATTGATGAAGGAAGGCGCGCCTGCAGAGCAGTTTCATATTCAAGAAGAACGACGGCTGTTTTACGTGGCGCTGACGCGGGCGCGCGAGCGGCTGACGATCACGACGCTGACGGACAAAAAAGGTAAAGTGCCTACTTTTGTCGAGGATATTGTGATGGATCCGCTGGTAAAGCGGCGGGACGTGGTGCAGATGGCGCCGCGACTGGCGCCGCGCGTGGCGAGTGACGAGGTTCCTCGGGGCGATATGGAGGCGACTTCTTTGTTTCCTGCGCCGATCGATCCGCCGCGAATTTTTTCGCGGATTGCTTCGTGGGCGGAAACATTTCATCCGCCTTGCCCAGAGCCGCTGAAGCTGAGCCCATCGGCGCTGGACAATTACCGGAGATGCCCGCAGCAATATTTGTTTGGGCGGCTGTGGGCGCTGGAAGAAGGGCCGCGAGGAACGTTGACGTTTGGGCGAGTGGTGCACGACACGATCAGGCGAACGCTGGCGGAATTGCGCAAAGGGAATAAATTGCCGTTTGAGGAAGTGCAACGGATATTCGAGACGGAATGGAAGTCGGCGGGCTTTGAAGATGATTACCAGGAAAACGAGTATAAGAAGGATGGGTTGGAACAGCTGAAGGTGTTTTACGCGGCGATGCTAGAAAGCCTGCCGGAAATTCTGGAGCAGGAGAAGACGTTCGAATTGCCGATGGAAAATAACGTGATTATTGCCGGGCGCATTGACCAGGTAAACGCGTTGGGCGGCAACAACGTGGAAATCGTCGATTACAAAACCGGGAAGCCGAAGAAGGATCTGGATGCGCGGCGGGATTTGCAGCTGAGTATTTACGCGCTGGCGGCGGTGGAGATATTCGAATGGAACCCGGTGCGACTGGTGTTTCATTATTTGCAAAATAATCAGATTCAGGCGACGACGCGGGATGCCAAGCAACTGCAGGATGCGCAGAAAATTGTGCAGGAAGTGGCGGCGGATATTCGCGCGGGGCAGTTCCCGCCAAAGCCGGGGTACCTGTGCCGGAACTGCGCGTACAGGCCGATCTGCCCAAGCCATGAGGAAGCATTGTGCTCTTAGGCGGAACTGTTAGAAACAGACTCGAACATTAGTTGCAAGAAGACGAACGGGAAAAATAAGAAAGGGCGCTGCGAAAAAATCCGCGGCGCCCTTTTTTTCAATCTGATTGAGGTGCTACTTACCTTTTTTTGTGCTGCTTTTCTTTGCTGGCTTCTTCTTCACAAAGACCTCCGCAGTTTTCAATGGCCGGAAAAAATCGCTCGGCCCGATATAGTTGTCTCACAAATAAGTCGCGCACACTAGCAGCAAAACAAAATTTTTGTTGAATGCGGAAGAAGCGAGGGGGGCGGCGCGTGGCGGATGAAAGGAAACGGAGAAGAAGTGCCTGATCGATGAAAGAAAGCTGAGCTGAAGCGTCGCCACCCTTTGCAAAAACCGCAAAGGGTAGGCCACCCGGCTAATTGGCGATGATTGTTGTGTACTTAGTGGGGGGCGGCGCCGGCGTAGTAGCCTTCGCGGGCGTCTATGGTGAGGCCTTCACGCTTCACGCGGACTTCGATGGTGTGATAGTCGAGAGCGCGATTTGTGCCGGTTGGGTAATAGGCCAGGGTGTATTGATTGCGCGCTTCTTCAGTGACGCGGGAATAGAGTTCTTCCATGGTGCTGCGCTTGGCGGCGAAGTATACGTCACCTCCGGAGTCATGAGCGTAATCCACGAGCCGGCTGAAGCGGCGTTCGAAATAGGCGCTGCTGACGGCGACGCTATAAACGGAGATTTCGTAACGCAGCAATTCTTTTACGGTGGACTTGTAGTCGTGGGTATTGGCTCTGATTCCGTTTACCCCATCGGAAATCAGAAAAATGATCTTGCGGCGCTCGCGGCCACGGCCCTTCAAAATTTGCGCGGCGCTGTAGACCGCATCGTCCAGGGCCTTGGTTGACTGGCCTTTGATAACGTTAGTGGTAGGGGCAACATTGGGCGAATCTCCGATGGCGGAGTGCCCATTGATCACCGGGCCGTCAGTCATCGCGGGGCCGGGAGGTGAGACGGCCGCCTCGGTGTCCAGCTCAGTGCGTTTTATTGCGGTGAGTAATTTGTCCTGATCCTTAATGAAGCCGTGGCCCTCATGGAAAAATTGATCGAAGCGGGCGATGTAAGCTTCATCGGCGTTGCTGAGACCGGCCACGATAGCTCTCAAGCTGGCGGCGACTTCTTCCGCATCTTTCCGTTTCAGGTCGTTATCGATGAGAATGACCATCGAGAGCGGAAAGGCTTCGTTGCTGAAATAGGCGATGCGCTGCTCGACCTTGTCTTCGAAGATGCGAAATTCGTTTTTGGACAAGTCGGGGACCAGGCGTCCAGAGCCGTCTTTTACGGTTACGGGTACGATTACCTGATTCACGGGGATTGTGATTCTGGAGCCTTGGCTGGCGGTGGCGGAGTTATCGGCGGGTGGGGGTTGCTGCTGTTGCTGGGCGGCGGCGGTTGGAGCGGGCATATCCGGCTTAGGTTCCTGCGCATTCGTGGTGACGAAGCGGATAAACAGGAGGGTGAGGGCAGCGGTTACCGTTTTTCGTAGACTTTTCATGGACCTCAAGCCAAACTTCGTGTCGATTTAGCCTCTCGAGATTTCGGGCTACACATCCATCCCGTCCGTTCGCGGCATCGTAGGATGCATGCTGGCCGCCAGAGGCGAGCAACAGCGGATTCTAACAAAGGAAAGTATACATGCATTCTTTGAGCAAACTTGTGAGGGTGTGGATTGCACTGAGCAGCGCGGCGATGCTGGCGATGCCGGCGGTTCCAGCAGGTCCACAGGACGCTGGGCAAGGGCCGGTGATCCGGTCGCAAGTGAGCTTGGTAAACGTGTTCGCCACGGTGCGCGATAAGAATAAAAGAATCGTGGGCGACCTGAAGCAGGAAGACTTCAAGATTGTCGAAGATAGTCAGGATCAGAAGATTTCGTTTTTTTCGAAGGAAGTGAGTCTGCCGATCACGCTGGCACTTCTGCTGGATACTTCGGGTAGCGAACAGGACATGCTGGGCGCGATTCAAGGGGCGGGGAGCGCGTTTCTTGATCGGGTGCTGCGGAAGGGCGATGAGGCGCTGGTGATGTCGTTTGATACCGACGTGGATATGCTGTCGGATTTTACGGATGACCGGGCGCAACTGGATCGCGCGGTGCGAAGGGCGCGGATTAATACACCGGGCGGAGGAATGATCGCGGGGAATCCTGGGCCGATCGGGAACCAGCAGATGACGGGGACGGCGCTTTATGATGCGATTTATTTGGCGAGCGGAGAGAAGCTGAATACCGAGGCGGGACGCAAGGCGATCGTGATCGTCACGGACGCGCAAGACGAAGGCAGCAAAGTGCGGATTGAAGACGCGATTGAGTCGGCGCAGAGGACGGATTCGGTGATTCACGTTTTGCTGGTGGCGGACCGGAGATTTGGCGGGGGCAATCCTGGCGTCGCGAAGAAGCTTGCGGAGGAAACCGGCGGACGGATGATTCAAGTGAATTCGGAGAAGAAATTAAAAGAAGCGTTCGATGAAATTTCGGACGAACTGCGCAGCCAGTACACGCTGGGGTATTACCCGAGTAACGCGGCGCGCGATGGGAAATTTCGCAAAATTAAAGTGGAAACGAATAATCACGATTTGAAAGTGCTGGCGCGGAAAGGCTATTACGCTCCCAAGGGAGAAGCCGTTTACCGGGGTGAGCCGGCTGGGGGAGTTCCTGGTCCGGCTGAGTTGGCACCGGCTCGCGCGAAGTAACCGCGCCTGGCGCGCACCTGGTAGCCCTTGTGGTCGGGGGTTTCGATGCGGATTTTGTGGTAGCGGCCATCCATAACGTAATTGGTAGGACTGTAGGCGATGGAGTATTCGTTACGCAGCTCGTCTCCGATGTCTTGAAACGATTGATCTAGATCATCCACGTGGTAGGGAAAAAAAGCTCGGCCGCCGGTTTCTTCCGCCAAATCCTTTAAAATCTCGTCACCGCTGGTCAGATGGTTTTTGCGATCGGCAGCCTTGTTTGGATCGGTCTGTGAAAGCGCGATCCATTGGGTGCTGGTGCTGATGGTGTAAATCACCACACTGGCACGTTGGGCCATTTCGATAGCTTCGGCGCGGGTGCGTGTGGAGAGATTGTCATCGCCGTCGCTGATTAAAATCATGACGCGGCGCACTACGTCGGGCTGGTCGCCGGGTGGCCGTGGCGGGTGGCTCAATTCATTGAAGCATGCGGAGTAGATGGCGTCGTAAATGGCGGTGCCGCCACCTGCGCGAGTTTTGAAGATTTCGTCGCGCAAGGCTCCGGCGTCGCCAGTGAATTTTTGGATGACTTGCGGCTCGTCGTCAAAGGTCATGACGAAGGCTTCGTCTTTGTTATGGCGAAGGACGCTGAACAAGAAATTGGTGGAGGCGTCTTGTTCAAATTTGAGGCGGTCGCGAATGCTGTTGGAAGTGTCGAGCAGCATTCCTATGCGCAGGGGAAGATCGGTCTGCTTGCTGAAATAGCGAATTTCCTGGGGAGCTTTGTCGTCAAAAATTTTGAAGTCAGCCTTTTCGAGGTCGGGGACGAGTTTGTTCCGGCGGTTTAAAACGGTGAACAAAATATCGACGAGGTTGACGCGGCTTTGGATCACGGTGGGATTCTGACCGGGGGGCGGCGCTTGTGCGGTATCTGGAGTAGAGGCCGGGGGAGTCGGGGATTGCGCCGGAGGCTGCTGCGCGGAATGGCGGTCCGTCAAAAGCAATACGCCGACAAGCGCGAACGTTAAAATTAAAATGGGTTTGCGTTGCATGTGCCCAGATTATAGGTACCCGTGGAGGGCAGCGTCAATTTTTCTGAGGTCTCCACCGGCGGTTGTAGCCAGGGTGTGGAGGAAGTCGCGAAGCTCAACGGGCAAAGGAGCGCGGATCTCGATTCTTTCTCCGGTGCGCGGGTGAGAGAAGGCGATTTTTGCGGCGTGCAGAAAATTGCGCCCTAGCGGTGGGAGGGTTGTGTCTCGCACCTGCAGCTGCGCTGCGGCTCCGTAGAGTGTGTCGCCTACTACCGGATGTTTCAGCGTGGAAAAATGGACGCGTATCTGGTGGGTGCGGCCGGTGTGAAGCTGGACTTCGAGCAATGTAGTGGCGGCGATGGTAAGCAAAGTGCGCCAGTCGGTGCGGGCTTCGCGCGCGTTATTAATTCGCGGCGCGGTTTTCGTGCCGCGCCAGGTTTTCTGTTCCGCGGCCATGCGTACGCGTTTGATGGGATCGCGGCCGATGGCTAGCTCGATTCGTCCGCGGGTGGTGTCGAAGGAGCCTTGAACCAGGGCGATGTAGGTTTTATTTACGGTACGCTGGCGAAAGGATTCGCCGAGTCGGGCATGGGCGGCGTCTGTTTTGGCGACGAGAATGACCCCCGAGGTTTCCTTGTCGAGGCGGTGAACGATTCCCGGACGCAGCGCGTCACCCAATTGCGAGAGGGATTGGCCGCGGCCGAGCAGCGCGTTAACCATGGTGCCGCTGGCGTTGCCTGCTCCCGCGTGCACGGTCATACCTGCGGGTTTGTTTACGGCGATGATGTCGGCGTCTTCAAATAAAATGTCGAGGGGTATGGACTCGGCGTGGGCTTGTAACGGAGGGCGGGCTTTCGGAGTTACGGCGACTTTCTCGCCTGCATGCAGGCGATGGGCCGCTTTAGAAGGTTTTCCATTCACCAGGACAAGTTCGCCGTCGATTAATTCTTTAACGCGCGTGCGGCTTAGCTCGGGATACCGGCTGGCCACGGCATGATCGAGACGGTCTCCGGTTTCGTCGGCGAGGACCTCGAAGGAGAGGAGATTGCCGTCCGGTTCTAAAGGCGCTTCAGCTTTGATTTGTTTTTGAGCGTTCATGCGCGTTTTTTGCGGATACGGTGGCGTCCACTTTCGCGCCGAAGATAGCATCGAGCAAGATGAGTGCGGCTCCGATGGTGATGGCGGAGTCGGCTACGTTGAATGCGGGCCAGCGGTAGGAGCCGATCCATACCTCAAGAAAATCGGTAACACCGCCGTGCAGAATCCGATCGGTGACATTTCCGGTGGCGCCTGCGATTAACAGCGCGAGGCCCGCAAGCGTCATGGGGCCGCCAGTCTTGCCGGCTATCAACAACCAAGCAAGAATGATCACCACCACAATGGAACCGGCGATGAGAATATATTTCATCCAAGGCGAATTGGAATCGGCAAAAAAGCTGAAGGCGATTCCGGGATTTGTGCTGTGGACCAGATAAATTAAATTGTGCACGACCTCGTGGCGGTAGCTTTCGGTGGTAGAGGCCTCAAACCAGGCTTTGGTGGCGCGGTCGGCGATGACCACCGCAAGCGTGAGCCACAGCCATCGCAATCGCGAGGAAATTCGCACTAAATTTTCACTTTCAACGCGGCAATATTTCTCGCTCGCCCGTCAATATTAACGTTGATGAGGCGAGTCACGGGATCGACCTCTAAGCTGCCCTCTCGATTTCGGCCAGCGCCTCGGTGCACCGTTCACAGACGGTGGGATACCTTTGGTTTTCGCCCACATGTGTGGAATAGTTCCAGCAGCGTTCGCATTTGGCTCCGTCGGCGCGCTCGATTTTGATGGCGAGGCCGGGAAGCACATCGCTTTGCACTGCGCCTTCTGGAGCGGCTGGCTCAACATCGACTTGCGAAACGATGAAAAGCGCTGGCAGCACATCGCGTCTTTCTTGCAATGATTTCTGCAATCCGGGTGCTTCGCTGCCAGCGTAAAGCTTTACTTTGGCCTCGAGACCGCCGCCGATAGCCTTGGCGGCGCGAGCCTGTTCGAGCGCCACCAACACTGCTGAACGTACCTGCGCGAGGCGCCCCCACTGTTCGGCGCCTTCCCTGCTGATCCCGCTGGCCAGTGAATCGGCTTCAGCGAATTCCGCCTGATGCACGCTGCCCAACTGAGTATTCGACGGAAGCATCTTCCAAATTTCTTCGGTGGTGAATACCAAAACGGGCGCGAGCAAACGCACCAAGGCGCTGGTAATTTTCCAGACAGCGGTCTGCGCGGAACGACGCGATTTGCTTCGCGGCGCCTTCGTATATAGGCGGTCCTTCAACACGTCGAAGTAAAAGGAGCTGAGATCGACGACGCAATAATCGTGAATGGCGTGGTATACGCGATGAAAATCATATCCGGCATACCACTCGCGGCATTTGCGCGATAGCTCTGCGGTGCGGTCCAGCATCCAGCGATCGATTTCTTCCAACTGCTCGTTGGGCAGCGCATCTCGTGAAGGATCGAAATTCGCTAAATTTCCCAGCGCGAATCGAAAGGTGTTGCGAATCTTGCGATAGGCTTCGCTGAGCTGGGTCATTACTCGTTCGCTCATCTTCACGTCCGCCTGATATTCCTGGGAGGCGACCCACAGGCGCAGCAAGTCGGCGCCCCATTTTTCGCAAATCTCGGCCGGCTCGACCACATTGCCCAACGATTTGGACATGGGGCGACCTTGCTCGTCGAGGGTCCAGCCGTGGGTTACTACACCGCGGAAAGGCGCGGCGTTTTTAATTCCGGTGGCGACGAGCAGCGAACTCTGGAACCAGCCGCGATATTGGTCGGGACCTTCGAGATAAACGTCGGCGGGCCACTCCGCACCATGCAAGACCGCCAGGTTGGAAGAGCCGGAATCAAACCACACGTCGAGAATGTCGTGCTCCTGACGCCATTTGGTGGAGCCGCACGAACATTTTGTATTGGGCGGCAACAATTCTTCGGGGGTGTGCTGATACCAGGCGTCGGCGCCTTCTTTTCGGAACCAGTCCAAAACGTTTCGTAGCGCGTTAAAATCTTCGAGGCGCTTTCCGCAGGCGCCACAATAAAAAACGATGATGGGCACGCCCCAGAAACGCTGGCGTGAAACGCACCAGTCGGGGCGCTTTTCCACCATTTCGTAAATGCGTTCCTCGCCCCAGGCGGGGATCCATTTCACGCCTTCGACTTCGTCGAGGGCTTCCTGACGAAAGGTTTTGTCGCGGCCGGGGACCATGGCGTCCATCTTGATGAACCACTGCTCGGTGGCACGGAAAATTACCGGGTTGTGGCAGCGCCAGCAATGCGGGTAAGTGTGTTTGTATTCGTGATGGCCGAGGAGCGCGCCGCAATCGCTCAGCAGTTTCACGATGATAGGGTTGGCTTCAAAAACATTTTTGCCTTTGTATTCGGGCAAGCCTTCCAGATAAACGCCGCGATCATCGAGGGGAGCGTAAGTTTCCAAGCCATATTTTTGCCCGGAGTAGAAGTCGTCGGCGCCGTGGCCAGGAGCGGTGTGCACGATTCCGCTGCCCTGGTCGAGAGTGACGTAATCGGCCAAGATGCCGGGGACCTGGATCGGTAAGAATGGATGCTGAAACTTGCGGCCTTCGAATTCGCTGCCTTTGAATGTTTCGCGGATGCGAGCTTCCTTAATATTGCATTCGGACTGGAGTGCGGCGATGCGGTCGGCTGCCAGTAGCAGGGTGCCTCTTTCGGTGTCGACGACGGCATATTCGTAATCGGGATGAAAAGCCAGCGCGCGGTTATGGGGCAGCGTCCAAGGAGTTGTGGTCCAAATGACGGCGCTAACTTCGTTGCCGGATTTCTGGCCATCGGCAATGGCAAATTTCACCCACACCGATGGGCTGGTGTGATCTTCGTACTCGACTTCTGCTTCGGCTAATGCGGTGCGGTCGTGAAGGCACCAGTACACGGGCTTGCGTCCGCGATACACGTAGCCCTTTTCCATGAATTCCAGGAACGCGCCAGCGATCGTGGCTTCGTAATCAAAATTCATGGTGAGGTACGGATCGTTCCAGCGTCCGAAGACACCCAGGCGTTTGAAATCGCGCTTGTGCTGTTCGACGTAGCGATTCGCGAACTCGCGACAAAGTTTGCGAAATTCCGGCGCGGAAACCTTGGCTTTGCCACCCAGCTCTTTTTCTACCTGGGTTTCGATAGGCAAACCGTGGCAATCCCAGCCCGGGACGTAAGGGGCGTAATGGCCGGCCATGCTTTCGGATTTGACGATCATGTCTTTCAGAATTTTGTTGAGACCTGTGCCGAGGTGAATGGTTCCCGTTGGATAAGGAGGGCCGTCATGCAATACAAAAAGGGGCTTGCCTTTGCGGGTCTCGAGAATTTTTTCGTAGAGATGGGCCTCTTCCCAGGCGGCAAGCTGCTTGGGCTCGTTCTGAGGCAAGCTGGCTTTCATGGGGAAATCGGTCTTGGGCAGGTTGAGAGTTTTCTTTAGTTCCAGTGGTTCGGCCATGAGCTGAGAAATGGAAAGTCCCCTTTTTTGTCGCCGCAGGTCATAGATGGCGTGGAACAATGTCGTCCTCGCCCTTGCCAGCGTGATAAATCCCGTCTTTCGCCGCATTTATACCGCGTCATGTTGCTGGGTAGTGGTATATGACGGGAAACATCGGAAAGCTGCTTAAATGCGTATGTTACAATGAATAGCAGGCTATGTCAGCCGCGTGGGTCGCGCAACCTTTCCTGGAGAGCGCGAATCATATCCGGCTAGGCAACACTTAATCTGCAATAGCTGCGTCTAAACCGAGGGGACACGGTGCCGGGTAGAATGATCAATCTTTTGCCGACTCAGCCTCAGCCTCAGCCACCTAAGGTCAGCGAAACCAGCGCAGCGGGTGCAACTACTCCGCTGCCGCGATTTGGGACTCCCAGTCGATTTGTCACCGATGGTTTCTGGGGAAACCTCAAACAATTTCTAACGGAACGGCCGGTAAAGGTGAGCGGGGATGTGCGTTCTCCGCTGTTGCCTGAAAATTACGGTGACGGATTTAAAGAGAATTTGAAAACCGTTCTTAAGGGCGGGCCGGTGCCTAAGGGCCCCTCTAATAGCCGCTTGGAAGTGGCTTGGGGCGCGGGATTTGGCGGGTTCGGGGACCGCATCAAGGAATTGTTTTTCCCGGTTAAGCAGGCCCCGGTGCAATGGACCAGCAAGCCGGTTAAGGTCAAGGATATCTGGTCGAAGGATGAGAATTTTGGGTGGATGCAGGCAATTTCGATTGGGCTGCACGTAGGGATCATTGCGCTGCTGGTGGTTCCCCTGTTCACGCATATTTTGCCCGGCTCGACACAAGCAAAAAACAAATCATTTGATTCGACGCCGTTGGATATTTCGCCTTATATCGCGAAGCTGCCTGCCGGCACGAAAAAGGCCGGCGGTGGTGGTGGCGGTGGCGACCGATCGATTACGCCTCCTACCAAGGGGCGCGCTCCGAAATTCGCTTATACGCAATTTACCCCTCCTGAGGCGACCATCAAGAATCTCGCGCCGAAACTCCCGATGGATCCAACGCTACTCGGGCCTCCTGAGTTGAAAATTGCGAATCCTCCGCTGACGAATATGGGCGATCCGATGGCGGGCGCGGTGACCATGTCAGGTGGACCTGGCGGTGGTGGCGGTATCGGCGTCGGGACGAGCGGCGGTATTGGCAGTGGAACTGGCGCGGGCCTGGGGCCTGGCGAAACTGCGGGCACCGGTGGCGGCGCTTTCCGCGCGGGCGTAAACGGAGTGGGATCGCCGCAATGTATTTACTGCCCGCAACCCGAATATTCGGATGAGGCGCGCAAAGCTAAATATCAGGGCACGGTTTTGCTGGACGTGACGGTTACGGCCGACGGACGGGTGATGAACCCTGTGGTGATTAAAGGGCCGGGACTGGGTCTGGAAGAGAAGGCGCTGGCGCAGGTACGCAATTGGAAAATGCGGGCGGCTCTGGGACCTGGCGGCAAGGCTGTCGCTTGCCGCGTGCAGATCGAAGTTACTTTCCACCTTTACTAAAATCGACGAACTGCAGACTTTCGCTAGAGAGCTGGCTGCCAGTTCCCTAATTGGTGCGGTTACTCCGTTCGGCGGTACCGTTCACTAAAACAACACAATAGATGTTCTGTGCGTCGGCTGGACGCCAATCTGTTACGATTTGCGGATGATGAAAAAGCGAATGGCCACACTGGCCGTGCTACTGGGATCGCTGTTCTTAAGCGCGAGTTCATTGGCGCAAACGGCGTCGGGCACTGGCGGGCTGCAGCTAACTGCCAAGGTCACACCTACCGCGGCACGGCCGGAGCCGGTACGGCAATTTACTTTTTACATTCTCAGCAAAAGTTATGCCGATGTTTCCCATGAAGTGGAAGCCGGCGACGCGATTCCCTCTCGCGATAAATTTATCGACGATCTGAAAGTTTCTCCTGAGCTGAAGGAATGGCTTAAAGCGCATGAGATTCTGGACTTGACGATGCCGGGACTGGACAAGGCGCTGAAGGCGGATGATGTGCTGCATGTGCCTGAATTTTTGTTGGCTTACCAGCGCTCGAACAGCGGCGGGGTGACGAGCGGCATCCCGAAACCGAAATATAAGGACGCGGACAAAACGGATCATCCGGAGAAATACGAGAAGCAAAAAGAGGAATATTACAGCGCGCTGCGAAAGTTTATTCGCATGCATCCGGAAACGATGAGCGGCATGGAACTGGAAATGGACGCGGCAAATCCGCAGCGAACATGGGCGAAGATTGAGAGTGAACACAAGAAACACGTGCAGCACCTGGCGCCCGATGTGGCGCAGACAAAATATCTGGTGGCGAAGGCTGATACAGATCTCGATGGGCGCGCGGGCGTTTCGGGACTACCGCCGGGAAGTTACTGGGTGAGTTCTTTGAATCTGGATGCCAACGCCGGAGATACGCGGGTGAGGTGGGATGTGCCGGTGGCGATTCAGCCCGGGCAGACCACGCGAGTGGAGTTAAATAATCTGAACGCCACGGACGCACGTGGCGCTTCTGCTCCCTGAAATAAACCAACGCGAAATATGGGTACCCTCTCGCGCTGGATCATCTTTAACATTTTCGTGCTGGTGGCGGTGGCGCTCGATCTGGGTGTATTTCATCGCAGGCCACACAGAATCAAGCTGCGCGAAGCGGCAATTTGGAGCGTGGCGTGGATTGCGCTGTCGTTACTTTTTGGCGCGGGAGTATTTTGGTATCTGGGCAGGCAACCAGCGCTCGAATTCTTCACTGGGTATCTGATCGAAAAAGCGCTGAGCATCGACAACCTATTTTTATTTCTGGTGATCTTCCGGGCTTTTTCCGTGGATGAACGGGTACAACATCGCTTGCTCGCCTGGGGAGTGCTGGGCGCGCTGGTGATGCGCGGAATCATGATTGCGATGGGCGCCGCGCTGGTGGCGCGCTTTTCGTGGATCTTGTATGTGTTTGGCGCATTTCTGGTGTACGCGGGAATCCACATGCTTTTGGTTCGGACGCGAGAGACACGTCCGGAACAAAACAAGATTTTTCAACTGGCGAGCAGGCATTTGCGGGTCACGCGGCAATATCATGGCGAGAAATTTTTTGTTCGCTTGAACAAACAATTATTTGCGACGCCTTTGTTTCTGGTGTTGCTGGTGGTGGAGATTACCGATGTGACGCTGGCGGTTGATTCTATTCCGGCGATCTTTGGCATTACTCATGATGCGTTTATCGTGTACACCTCAAATGTGTTTGCGATTCTGGGGTTGCGGGCAATTTATTTTTTGCTGGCGGGAGCTTTGCGGAGGCTGCGTTTTTTGACCGTAGGGCTTTCCGGGGTACTGGTTTTTATTGGCGCAAAGATGATCGCCGAACCGTGGATACATGTTCCGGTACACATTTCATTGGGTGTGGTGGCGGGAATACTCCTGGCGGCATTGATAGCTTCGCTGATGTCGCCTGCGCCAGCGGTGACCGCTCAACAGGGGCGGGGTAAGATCATGCAGGGTCCCGATAGATAAAACTTGGAACATATGAAGGGAAACGCGATTTCGTCCGCGATCAGCAATTTGTCGGCCGCCGAAAAAACTACGCGCGTGACGGCGGCTTTGGAAATCTATCGATACGGGAGAGCTGCCGCGGATCGAGCGGTGTCACGTTGGTGGGAAGAAACGGAATTAGCTGAGTTGCTTTTGAGTCCAAAACCGATTGTCACTGTGGGCCTGGCCGTGCGTCGCGAAGCGTTTGCGCGGATTCGCGGAGCTAATGGGCAGCCAGCGCTGGCGGACGTTCCGGCAGAGCAGGACGCTGAGGAATTTGAGCTTCATTTTGCGGAGGGCGTTGAATTGGATGTGCTGACGAGCAGGGAGCCGACTGGTCAGGGTGTGATTGCACACTTTCTGGCGAAATTTGGCGAGGGTGTGCAGCAGGTAGAGTTTCGGTGTTTGAATGTAGATCGTGCCATGGAGATATTGCGGGAGCGGTTTGGTGTCAGTCCCATTTATGCGGAAGCGCGGCGTGGTGCTAACGATTCGAGGGTAAATTTTATGCTGGTGCCGGTTCCGGGCATAGGCGCTGAGAACGCGAAAGTGCTGATAGAACTTTACGAATTGCGGTAACTGGTAGCTTACTCGCCGCTTTGTTGAATCATTTTGGCGACCAGGCCGGTCCATCCGGTCTGATGATTGGCGCCGAGGCCGGCGCCATTGTCTCCGTTAAAAAATTCATAAAAGAGAACGAGGTCGCGCCAGTACGGGTCGCTCTGGAATACCTCTGCGGCGCCGTTAACGGGGCGGCGCCCCTGATCGTCGCGCAGAAAAAGGTGGGTCAGCCGGCGTGAAATTTCGGCGGCCACTTGCCAGAGATCAGTCTGGTTGTTCGAACCGGTGGGACATGCGAGTTTGAAGTCTTCGCCATAGTAGTGATGGTATTTCTGCAAGGACTCGACCAACAGGTAGTTCACGGGAAACCAGATAGGGCCACGCCAATTCGAATTGCCGCCAAACGTTCCGGTGGCCGATTCGGCCGGCTCGTAATCTACTCTGCTGACCGTGCCATTGAACCGCAGCTCGTAGGGATGATCCTTGTGAAATCGCGACAGCGCTCTTATGCCGTACGGAGAGAGAAATTCCGATTCGTCGAGCATGCGCGAGAGGACACGTCCCAACCGTTTTTTGCTTACCAGGGAGAGCAGCAAGCGCGTACCGCGAGGGGAGCTTTGCGACATATCGATGTGGTCGGGGAAGTCGGGATGATTGTCGATGAACCATTGCATACGGCGTTTAAAACCCGGCAGCTTGTCGATGGCTTCGGGTTCGAGGGTCTCCACTCCGAACAGCGGAATAAGGCCCACCATGGAGCGGACCTTCAAGAAATGGTCTTCGCCGTTGGGGAGATGCAGAACGTCGTAGTAAAAACCGTCTTCTTCGTCCCACAGCGATTTACCACGTGATCCAAAATTGTTCATGGCGTGGGCGATGTAGACGAAATGCTCGAAGAATTTGCTGGCAATGTCTTCGTAAGCGCGGTCTTCTTTGGCAAGTTCGAGCGCGATAGCGAGCATGTTGAGGCAATACATGCCCATCCAACTGGTGCCATCGGATTGCTCGAGATGGCCTCCGGTGGGTAGCGGCGCGGAGCGGTCAAAAACCCCGATATTGTCCAGGCCTAGGAAGCCACCCTGAAAAATATTGGAGCCGTCGGGATCTTTTCGATTGACCCACCAGGTGAAATTCAATAGCAGTTTATGAAACACTTTTTCGAGAAAGGCGCGATCAGCTACGCCGCGAACGCGACGCTCAATTTTGTACACGCGCCACGCGGCCCACGCATGAACCGGGGGATTTACGTCGCTAAAAGCCCACTCGTAGGCAGGCAATTGGCCATTGGGGTTCATATACCATTCGCGGAGGAGCAGCACCAGCTGATCTTTGGCAAAGTCGGGATCGATGATAGCGAGGGATACGCAGTGAAACGCCAGGTCCCAGGCGGCGTACCAGGGGTATTCCCATTTGTCGGGCATGGAAACGATGTCGTCGTTATACAGATGTGTCCAATCCTTGTTTCTTCCGTTCCAGCGCTCTTCTGCTGGAGGCGGTTGGGCAGGATCGCCGGTAAGCCAGGTGAGCACGTCGTAGTGGTAGAACTGCTTCGACCACATCATCCCCGATAAGGCCTGACGCATTACGTTGCGAGCATCTTCGGAAATGTCCTTAGGCACACGAGAACCGTAAAAATCGTCGGCTTCTTTTTGGCGCAGGTCGAAAAGACGATCGAAACCAGCGCCGAAATCGTTGGTGGCTGGAACCTCTCCGTTGGGGTCGGCATGTAATGGCCAAGTGACGTCCACCTTGTGCGAGTCGAGGCTGATGCCATCAAGTGGGTCGGTATCGGTCAGGCGTAGCTTGAACGTGGTGCTGTCGCCAGGGCCAAGGGTGAGCGGGTAGTAGGCGGCCATCTTGGTGCCGGTTTGCTGGGGATTTATTGCACTTTGATTTTTTTGAATTAGATATTCATGGAAAGCGTCTTTGACGAAGGGCGTGGGACTTTTTCCAGAAAAAACACGCTCATAATTGGTTTCGTTCTCGGTAAAAAGCAATTGCGGCTGACCCGCGCACAACAACCAACGCTTGCCATATTGCCAATGTTGCACTTCAACGCATCGGCAGTTTTCCGGCCCGACGGTTTTTCGCATGGTGGGGCGGCGGTTATCCTTGCCCCAGGACCAAGTATTGCGAAACCATAACGAGGGCAAGAGATGAAGTGTGGCGGCCTCCGGGCCGCGATTCACCACGATGAGTTTGATGAGAATGTCTTCGACGTCGGCTTTGGCATACTCGACGAACACGTCGAAATAGCGATTCCCGGCGAACACGCCCGTGTCCATCAATTCGAATTCGGGCTTAGTGCGGTCGCGACGGCCATTTTCGGTA
>JAUTXJ010000437.1 GCA_030838075.1 Acidobacteriaceae bacterium | reverse complement strand
TGCATCCCGCAACAAAAACGTTTCTGGCGCTGCGGATCGCGGTGAATCGAGAGATGGAGGAACTCGGGCAGTTTCTTTCTCGGACCCCCGCCACAATAAATCCAGGAGGCCGCTGGGTGGTGCTTAGCTACCACTCCCGCGAAGATCGCCTCGTGAAGCACGCATTTCAGGAAGGTGAGCGCGCGGGCACGCTGCGCGTGCTCACCAGACACGTCATTCAGCCTAGCGAAGCAGAGCAGGCGAATAATCCGCGGTCGCGAAGCGCGAAACTGCGGTGTGCAGCGATAGGGATAGTGGCAGCCGATTAAGGCGCCAGTAAAAGGTAAAGCTATGACGCGGAAGAAGAAGAACCGGGCATCGACTGAATTTCATACTGTGAAGCGGCTGGATAATACTCGCCTAGTTCGTCACGTGGAGCCGGTAAGGATGCGGAATCTTTATCGTACCGTGGCACTCGGGGGAATCATCGCGGCATTTTTTCTGCTTTATATTTACCAGCACTTCAAATGCATCGATTTAAGCTTTCAGCTCGAGGCCGCGCGTACCGAGCGGCTGGAAGCCTCAGCTTTGAATTCATCCTTACGACTCGAAATAGCGGGTCTCAGCAATCCTAAACGCATCGACATGATCGCGCGACGCCAACTGGGCTTGACCGAAACGTTGCCCTCTCAAGTCCGCGAATACCAACCTGTGGCGGGAGCCGAAGTGGCGGATGCTCAGCTAATTCGCGTGAACCACGACCAGTAGTCCACAGCACATGAGGACCCGGGCGCCTAAAGTAAGCAAACCCTTCCTCTCCTTCTCAGTCATTCACAACAATTTTTGTTTTGAGTTGAGCGTCCCACGGGAGGGCGAACCGGCGTAATCCTTACATGCAACAAAGTCGAGCTCACGTCCGTTTGCTGATCGTCGCTGGCGTAGCTCTATTGTGGGCCACCGCAGTTTTTGGCCGCCTCGGATACCTGCAACTGTACCGGCACGGCGATTACCTGCTTCGCGCGCAGCGCCAACAGCAACGCATCATTGAAATTTCACCCAAGCGCGGCGCGATTTACGATCGCAATATGCACGCGCTGGCCATGAGCATCAAGGTTGATTCGGCGTTTGCCATTCCCAACGAGATTAAAGATAAGGCGCTCGCCGCTCAGTTATTGTCGGGCGTTCTCGGTATTCCGGCCGACCTGGTGGAATCGCGACTGGACTCTTCGCAAAATTTTGTGTGGATCGAACGAAAGCTCACGCCCGAAAAATCGGAAGCGATCACCGCGCTAAATCTGAAAGGTGTTTATACCCAGGCGGAAAATAAGCGCTTTTATCCGAAGGCGGATCTGGCGTCGCACGTTCTGGGCTTTGTGGACGTCGATGAAAAGGGATTGGGCGGCATCGAGTACGCGCTCGACAATCAGATTCGCGGCAAAAGCGAAAAAATCGGGATGATGGCGGATGCGCATCAGAAATGGTTCGATGGCGCGGAAGCTCGCCGTGATCACGGCGCCAACGTTGTTCTGACGCTGGACGAGAAAATTCAATACATCGCGGAACGCGAGCTTGCCACGGCCATAAACAAGACTCACGCACTGGCTGGCACCGTGGTAGTGATGAATCCCAACAACGGGGAATTGCTTGCGGTCGCCAACTGGCCGACTTTTGATCCCAACGCGGCATCCGCAGGAACGCCTGCTGAATTTCGCATGAATCGCGCGGTTAGCGCGCTATACGAGCCGGGCTCTACTTTTAAATTGATTACCCTGGCTGCCGCGTTCGATCAGGGGATTACCAATCCCGACGAAGTTTTTGATTGCGAAAATGGGGCCATCTATGTAGCTGGCCACAAGATTCACGATCACAAGCGCTTTGGCCTGCTGACGGTCGCCGACATCCTGGCACTATCGAGCGATGTGGGCGCGATCAAAATTGCGGAACGGCTTGGCGCGCCAAAATTTTACGATTACATTCATGCCTTCGGATTCGGGACGCCCACAGGCGTTGACCTGCCTGGGGAGAGCCGCGGACTGTTGCGGCCCCTGGCCAACTGGTCGCCAATTTCCATTGGCGCGATTTCCATGGGGCAGGAAGTAGGCGTGACACCGTTGCAGTTGATCTCCGCGGTGTCGGCGATTGCCAACGGCGGCATGCTTTACAAACCGCACATCGTCGCGGAAGTTCGCCGTGGCGACACGGTATTGCCTCGCGAAGGCTTGCTGGTCGCCAGTGAGCCACGCCGCGTCATTCAACCGGAGAGCGCGGCCACGCTGCGCCGCTTGATGGAAGGCGTGGTTTTGAACGGTACCGGCACGCGTGCGCGATTGGACGGCTGGACCTCAGCGGGTAAAACCGGCTCCGCGCAAAAGATTGATCCCAACTCGGGGCGTTACTCGCCCACGCAATTGATTGCATCGTTCACCGGATTTGCACCGATTAATAATCCCGCGGTTGCGATTCTGGTCTCTCTCGACTCTCCTATTGGGCTACATGAAGGCGGCATGGTAGCCGCCCCGGTGTTCAAGCGCATAGCCGAACAAGTTTTGCCCTACCTGGAAGTATCTCCGGACGTGCCAGTCAACGAACGGTTGGTGCAAGCGGCCTACAAAAAACAAGCGCAGAATGACGCCGAGAATCTCGAAGACTTCACGCCTTCGGATTTCTCGCTGTTGCCCGAACAACCCGAAGCGGTTTCCTCCAGCGTTGAACCTCATTCGACAAGCAATTTGAATCCCAGTTCCCATCTCACGTTGGCGGTTACCGCCGACGAAGACACGGAAATTTCCATTCCCGATTTTTCCGGGAAAACCATGCGCGATGTTACCGAGATGTGTTTGCGGCTGGGGCTAGATCCCGTTCTTGTTGGTACCAATCTTGCTACAGAACAAACACCGGCGGCAGGTTCGCAGGTCAGGCGCGGATCGCGCATTACCGTTCAATTTGGCATACCGGCGATGAAATTAACGGCAACGGGAAATGGGTTCAAATCCGCAAAGCCGTTGAGAGTCACGCAGCAGCCGTCTAAAGTTGCGAAGAAACACGTGAGGCATAGACATTGAAAAAACCAGGGAAAATGAGGTTGAGCGTTTGCCAGCAGATACGAAATTGAGCCAGCCAGACCAAGACGTTCGCAATGTTTCAGGCCATTCAAATGACGGAGGCTCGTCATCAAACGGCAAGAGGCGCAAGGTTCTAGCGGAAAATTTAACGGACATATTTAGCGGCGTGGAAACGAGCACTCCTTTTCCGCCCCCTGTTGAAATTCGCCAAATCGTTTGTGATTCGCGCAAAATAAAAGCGGGCGCCATTTTCTTTGCGTTGCGTGGAGCGAAAGAAAATGGCCAGGCCTTTATCGCTGACGCCATCCAGCGCGGTGCTGTAGCCGTAGTGAGCGATGAGCCCTTCACCGGTGTGATTCCGCCCGGTGTTACCGCCGTTCAAGTTCGCGAGGCTCGCAAAGCTCTCGCGATTGCCTCTGCCAATTTTTACGACCACCCAGCCAACGCGCTCCAACTGGTGGCCGTCACCGGAACCAACGGCAAAACCACCACCACCTCGGTGATTGACGCGATCATCAAAGCTTCCAAATCCAAGACGGGGCTCTTCGGCACCATCGCGTACGAGACGCCCAGCGGAAAATATCCCGCGCCCAATACCACACCCGAATCGGTTGACCTGCAGGGCTTCCTGGCGGAAATTCGCGACGCAGGCGGAAAATTCGCGGTGCTGGAGGCCAGCTCGCATTCACTGACGATGGACCGCTTGTGGGGTCTCCACTTCGCCGCCGCGATTTTCACCAACCTCACGCGCGAGCACATGGATTATCACAAGACGTTTGAAGATTATTTCGCCGCGAAGAAGACTCTCTTCATTGGCACCGGAGCAGGCGCTCCCGACACAGCGATCATCAACGTCGACGATGACTACGGCAAGAAGCTATTGGGCTTGGCCAAAAAAACCGTTACCTACGGACTGAACAGCGGCGCTGACGTCACCACGAAAAAATTCCAATTGACTTTCAGTGGACTGACCTTCACGGCGCAAACGCCCAACGGCAAGATCCAGATCACTTCCAGTCTGGTGGGGCGCATCAACGTGTACAACATTCTTGCCGCCATTGGTGCCGCGCAGGCGCTCGGCCTCTCCAATGAAATAATCGAGACGGGCATCCGCAATCTCGAAAGCGTTTCCGGCCGATTCCAGCGCATCGATCAAGGCCAACCGTACCTGGTCATTGTTGATTACGCGCACACTGATGACGCGCTCGAAAGCCTGATTCGCACCGCGCGCGAGCTGAATCCCAAGGGCCGCATCATCACGCTGTTTGGTTGTGGCGGCTCCAAGGACCGCACCAAGCGTCCGGTAATGGGCGAAGTTACCGGGCGGCTCAGCGATCTCACTATTCTGTCCAGCGACAATCCGCGCCAGGAAGATCCGCTGAAAATCATCAGCGACATCATTGTTGGAGTGCAAAAAACTAGCGGGAAATATGTCATTGAGCCGGACCGCGAAAAGGCCATCGGGCTAGCGATGGACGAAGCTCGGGCCGGCGACATTGTTTTGTTAGCCGGAAAAGGCCATGAGAATTATCAGATTCTTTCCGATCGCACGCTCGAGTTTGACGATCGCGAAGTGGCGCGCCGTGCTTTGATTCAGCGAGGCTATAAGGCCTCGGCGGCAACGAACGGGTCACATAAGAATGGGAGCAAGGACACGTGATTTTGGCATGCGGCTCGCTGTAAGGGTTTGAGTGAGCCAAGCGCGCAGGCACTGGAATAGCAGGACACGCAGGGCCGAGATTTTTTGCACTACCCGAAACGTGGGGTGCCAGAATGAGAAGTACAACGCAATTCCGGGCTTCTGCACACAAACCAAATCCGCTGAGGACTTTATGCTCTGGACAGTTGCACAGATGGCTGCAACGGTGGGTTCCAAGCCAGGTGGGGCGCTCGATCCCGTGGCCCGGCTGGCCGGCGTCTCGATTGATTCTCGCACGGTACGTCCCGGAGAACTGTTCATCGCCATACACGGACCGCGTCACGATGGACACGATCACGTTCCCACCGCATTGGAGCGCGGCGCGGTGGGGGCGGTGGTGGCCGAAGGGCTGGTATCGCGCTACCCCGGCTGGGTCGCTGACCGGTGCATCCAGGTGGCCGACACCTTCGACGCGCTCAAACAATTCGCGCAAGCGGTACGGGAAGCGTGGGGCGGGAAAATTGCCGGCGTCACTGGCTCGGTGGGCAAGACCACAACCAAAGAGATTCTCGCGCAATTGTTGGGCGCGAAACTACGCGTGCTGAAATCGGAAGGCAATTTTAATAACGAGTATGGTTTACCGCTAACGTTATTCGGGCTGGACGAAAGTCATCAAGCCGCGGTGCTGGAAATGGGCATGTCCCGGCCCGGTGAGTTGAAGAGGTTGGCGGCGATTGCGCGTCCTGATGTTGGAGTGGTGACCCGCGTTTCGCCGGCGCATTTGGAGTTTTTTATTTCCGTGGATGAGATTGCGCTGGCCAAACGCGAATTGATTGAGGGATTGAACGGCAAGAAATCCGTGGCGGTGTTGAATGCGGATGATGCCCGTGTGGCGGCGTTTGCTGCTTACGCACCGGGAAAAGTTTTGACCTATGGCATCGATTCGCCGGCGGATTTTCGCGCGGAACAATTGGAAAATCGTGGCGCGTTAGGGTCTGCGTTTACCCTGGTCACGAACGAAGCGCGCGTGCGCCTGGAGATTGCGCTGCCGGGCAGGCACGTGATTGCTAATGCGCTGGCCGCTTTGGCTGCCGCTGGCGCCTGGGGCATTGGAGCGGAAGAAGCTCACAGCGTTTTTGCCAATCTCAAAGCGCCATTTATGCGTGGCGAGATGGTGGCGCTTTCGAACGGTGCGGCGATAATCAATGACAGCTACAATTCGAGTCCTGCCGCGCTGCAAGCCATGACCGCGGTCTTGGCGGCTACTCCCAAATTTCACCGCCGCATTCTTGCAGCGGGAGAGATGCGCGAACTGGGGCACACTTCCGCCGAACTGCATCGCGAAGCCGGGCAATTTGCCGCCAGCACCGGAAAAGTAGATTGGATTGTCGGCGTCGCGGGAGATGCCGCGCAGATCATCGAAGGCGCTGTGGCCGCGGGCCTATCTCGCAAGCACGCCAAATTTTTTCCTACCTCTGAAGAAGCGGCAAAATTTTTGGCCGGTTTTGTGGAATCGGGCGACGTGATGCTCATCAAAGGTTCGCGAGGCGTCAAGATGGAACGCATCGTTGATGAGTTGCTCACGCGCTATCCCCCGAAGGCAGCGGTCTCACTGGAAGAGGCGCGGCACTAGATGCTTTACTACCTCCTCTACCACATTCTGCAAAAATATTTCAGTCCGCTGAATGTGTTTCGCTACATCACGGTTCGAACGGTGTATGCCAGCTTGACGGGAATGTTTCTGGCGTTCGTATTCGGGCCGTGGCTGATTCGGCAATTGCGGGAACTGCAGATCGGACAGTACATTCGCGAAGAAGGCCCGCAGGATCACAAGAAAAAAGCTGGCACGCCGACCATGGGCGGAGTCTTGATTGTGTTGTCGACGGCGGTGCCTACGCTGCTGTGGGCCGACCTCGGCAACGCTTTCGTGTGGCTGGCGCTTTTCTCCTTGCTGGGTTTTGCGGCCATCGGATTTATCGACGATTACGCAAAAGTTTCCAAGCAGCGCAACCTGGGGCTCACCAGCGCAAAAAAATTCTCGCTGCAGATTCTGGTTAGCCTGGCCTGCGGCATCAGCTTGCTGGTGCTGGCGACCTGGAGCAAATATTCCACGCAACTGGTTTTTCCCTTTTTCAAGCGCGTGCACCCTGACCTAGTCATTCATTCGTTGATGAGGTCGCCACATATTTGGCCCCTGGCGTTCCTGCCGTTTTTGTTTTTCGTGTCACTGGTGATTGCCGGGTCATCGAACGCCGTGAATCTCACTGACGGTCTCGACGGCCTCGCGATCGGATGCACGGTCATCGCTGCCGGGGCGCTAACGGTGCTAACTTACGTGAGCAGTAATTTTCGTTGGGCCGCTTATCTCGAAATTCAATATATTCCGGGTGTCGGCGAGCTTACTGTTTTTTGTGGCGCACTGGTGGGTGCTTCGCTGGGTTTTCTTTGGTACAACGCGCATCCCGCGGAAGTTTTTATGGGCGATGTAGGCTCGCTTTCGCTGGGTGGGGCGCTTGGGCTTATCGCGGTCATCATCAAGCAGGAAATTTTGCTGTTTTTTATCGGCGGAATTTTTGTGGTGGAGGCGCTCTCGGTTATTTTGCAGGTAGGGTCTTTCAAATTGCGCGGCAAACGCATTTTTCGCATGGCGCCGATACATCATCACTTTGAGCTTTTAGGCTGGAGTGAGTCCAAGGTGATTGTGCGTTTCTGGATTTTAGCGCTAATTTTCGCGTTGTTTGCGTTGACCACGCTTAAGTTGAGGTAGTGGTCGCATTTTGGCAACGCAAAAAGCTGAAGTAACGGGAAAAGTTTCGAGCTAAGCGAGCTAAGCAATGACTGGCGGATTCGAGCTGCGAGGCAAGCACGTTCTGGTCATCGGACTGGCGCGCACCGGTATTGCTACGGCGCGCTTTTGCGCTGAGCATGGTGCGACCGTGACGGCTACGGACACGCATTCCGAAAGCGAGCTTGGCGCGGAGGCGCTCAGCTTGCGGGAAGAAGGCGTCACGCTGCAACTTGGCGCGCATCCGGAAACCGCGTTGCCCCATCAGGATCTGGTAATTCCGAGTCCGGGTGTTCCCGCGGACGCGCCGCTGTTGCGGTCGGCACGCCAAAAAAATATTACCGTGTGGAGCGAAATCGAATTGGCCGATCGCTTTCTCGACGGGCGGCTGATTGGCATCACCGGTTCGAATGGCAAGACCACCACCACTTCACTCGTGCATCACATTTTGCGAGTCGCCGGTTTCTCTACCATGGTGGCCGGTAACATCGGGACGCCCCTGATCTCCCGAGTGGCGCTGTCGAGCGCCGACACCATTACGGTCGCGGAGCTCAGCAGTTTTCAACTAGAGCTGATTGAAACGTTTCATGCAGATATCGCCGTGCTGCTGAATCTCACTCCCGACCATCTGGACCGCCACAAAACAATGGAGGCTTATGCGACGGCCAAGGCGCGCTTGTTTGAAAATCAAACTAAAAGCGATTTTGCGGTGTTGAACGCGGATGATCCCGCAGCCATGCGCCTGGCGCCGAAGCGACCGCAGCTTTATTGGTTCAGCCGCAAGCGGGAAGTGCTGCAAGGCGCATATTTACGTGGGGAAGAAATTGTTTTTCGCACCAGCAAGCAAGTAGAAGTGTTGCTGAACCGCGAACAAATTTCGCTGCCAGGTGCGCACAACCTTGAAAACGTGCTGGCCGCCGTTACCGCCGCGCGCCTGGAGCGGGTTCCGGTTTCGGCCATTGCTGAAGCGGTGCGCACTTTCCCGGGAGTGGAGCATCGCCTGGAATTTGTGGCGGAAATCGGCGGGGTTCGCTATTACAACGATTCGAAAGCGACCAATGTGGATGCGGCCTTGAAAGCCCTGGAATCATTTCCTGGAAGAGTGCTGATCATCCTGGGCGGTAAAGATAAGGACAGCGATTATGCGGCGCTCCAGCCCGCGTTGCGCGAAAGAGGCGTCCTTGCTTTGTTGATCGGGGCGGCCGCGGAAAAAATTGAGCAGCAAATTGCCGGCAGCGTCGCTCTGGAGCGTGCCGGCACGCTGGAACGCGCCGTGGAAATCGCGGCGCAAGCTGCGAGGCGTGGCGATGTCGTGCTGCTCGCGCCGGCATGTGCCAGCTTCGACCAATTTGAAAACTACGAGCATCGCGGCCGCGCTTTCAAAGAATTGATAAAGCAACGTGAACAAAATTCTGCTTCGGTATCCGACGCAGCGAAGCCAGAGGGAAAGGCGAACAAGAGTGCCGAGACGGCTTGAAAACGATCGGTGGTTATTTGGTGTAACGCTGGCGCTGTGTCTGCTTGGCGCGGTGATGGTGTTTTCGGCATCGGCGGTCACGGCCGAGCAGCACTATGGACGCTCTTACATTTTTCTCTTGCGCCAGGCCGCTTGGCTGGTCATTGGCCTTTTTGGAATGTTTGCGCTGATGCGTGTGGACTACCGGCGTTTGCGCGAGAGCAAAGTTGTTTACACCACTCTTGGCGTGGTGTTTTTAATGCTGGTGGGGGCGTTCTTTCTGGACAAATCGCATGCCACGCACCGGTGGATCAAGTTCGGTCCGGTGGGGATTCAGCCGTCGGAGTTAGCGAAGCTCGCGGTGATTTTGTATCTCGCGTGGTTTCTCGACAGAAAGCGTCGCAGCGCTTCAAAAATGGAATTCTGCAAAAAGGATTTTGTGCAGACGATTTTGCCTGCGGTCGGGCCGATTCTTTTGTGCGTCGGCGTGATTCTGTTGCAGCCTGACCTGGGCACCTCTGTGGACATCGTGGTGATCGCCACGGCCATTTTGTTCGTCGCGGGACTGTCCTGGAAGTGGATTGCCTGCGGGTTGGTGGGCGCCCTGCCGCTGCTTTATCTACTGATCACGCACGTCTCGTATCGCCAGGCGCGACTGATGGCGTTTCTTAACCCGGCATCCGACCCGCAAGGCTCCGGATTCCAGTTGCTACAATCGTTGATAGCGGTGGGTTCGGGCGGATTCAGCGGCGTAGGCTTGATGGAGAGCAAGCAGAAATTATTCTATTTGCCGGAAGCGCATACCGATTTTATCTACGCGGTAATTTGCGAAGAGCTGGGATTCATCGGCGCGATGTTGGTGATTGGTTTGTTTGTCGTTTACGGCTGGCGCGGGTTGCGCGCCGCGTTCACTGCGCCGGATGGATTTGGCCGGCTGCTGGCACTGGGAATTACCGCCATGGTTATCAGCCAGGCTTTGATTAATTTTGCGGTGGTCTTGGGGATGGTGCCCACCAAAGGGATTCCGCTGCCATTCGTGAGTTATGGGGGATCGAGTTTGCTGGTGATGCTGCTGGCAACCGGCGTGCTCCTGAATATCAGTCAGCAGGCCACTGAGCAGTGAGCCACCTAGCAGTGAAGATGACGCGCGTTAAGACTTTTTGTGTGATGAGAGCTTGTTTGACATGGGCATGAAGCTATTAATTGCGGGCGGCGGCACCGGCGGGCATGTTTTCCCGGCGATGGCGATCGCGCACGAGTGGTTGTCACGCGGGAGCGAAAGGGAAGTCGTGCTGGTAGGCACAACACGCGGAATCGAAATGAAGCTGGTGCCGCAAGCCGGGCTACCGCTCGAAACTCTCCGTGTGGCGGGATTAAAAGGAAAAGGCGGGAGCACGCTGCTCAAAAATCTATTCAAGCTCGCGCCCGCTATGCTGGACGCTTCACGCGTATTTAAAAAACACAAACCCATCGCGGCGTTTGGCGTGGGCGGATATGCCGCGGGACCGATGTTGCTTACCACCTGGATGCGCGGAATTCCCAACGTGATCTTTGAGCCCAACGCCGAACCGGGATTCACCAACAAATCACTGGCGCGCATTTCTACGCGAATCGCTACCGGGTATGAAATATCTGCACGGACCTGGGGAGCGAAAGCAGTGGTCACTGGATGCCCGGTGCGCCCGGAATTTCTGACTATCGCGCAACGTATTCCTCAAAAACCGTTGCGGGTGCTGATCACCGGAGGCAGCCAGGGGGCGCTGCCGGTAAATCGCGCGTTTGTGGATGCCATGAATTTTCTGGCCACCAGAAAAAATGAAATGAGCATCGTGCATCAGACGGGTGAGCGGGACTACGACGCGGTGCGCACCGCCTACGCGCGCCACGAAATTCTCGCTGAGGTCGTGCCTTTCCTTGGCAACATGCCGGAACGCTTTGCATGGGCGGACATCATCGTGTGCCGCGCGGGCGCCATCACCGCCGCGGAAGTCGCCGCCGCCGGGCGTGCCGCCATTTTCATTCCATTCGGCCGCGCTACCGATAGCCACCAGTTACGCAACGCACAAGAAATGGCCAGGCAGGGCGCAGGCCAGGTGATCACCGAAGCGGAACTGACCGGTGAACGCCTCAGCAAAGAAATTTTCGCGCTCCTCGACGAGCCGCAACAAATCGAACGCATGTCGACGGCCGCCCGCAAGCTCTCGTGGCCCAACGCCACGCGCGACATCGTGAATCTGATCGAACAAGCTGCCGGGATTACTTCTCCCTCAGAGAGAGTACGCGCCGCCGCGGGCAGCTCAACCGTTTCGACTCGTCCCGTTTCCACGCCGGACCGGGAGAAGGTCGCGCCATGATGGTCAGCTTCCGGAATTTTCAACGCATTCACCTGGTGGGCATCGGCGGCATCGGCATGAGCGGCATCGCCGAAGTGCTTCTTACTCTGGGCTATTCCGTTTCCGGCTCCGACAGCAAACCCTCGCCCATCACCGAGCGCCTCGCCAAGCTGGGCGCGACAATCTTCGATTCGCATGAAGCTATCAACGTCGATGGCGCGCACGTGGTGGTGACCTCTTCCGCGATCGTCGCCAACAATCCCGAAATCACCGAAGCACACAAAATGAAAATTCCGGTGATTCCTCGAGCCGAGATGCTTGCCGAGCTGATGCGCCTGAAATATGGCATCGCCGTCGCTGGCGCCCACGGAAAAACCACTACCACCTCCATGGTGGCTTCTGTATTGGCGGCGGCGCATCTCGATCCCACCTTCGTGATCGGTGGCCGCGTGAATCAGGCGGGCACCACGGCCAAGCTGGGCAAAGGGGACTATTTCGTGGTGGAAGCGGACGAGAGCGACCGCAGTTTTCTCCTGCTTGCGCCGGTGGTTGCCGTGGTCACCACCATCGACCGCGAGCACCTCGATCAATACACTTCGCTTGAAGACATTCAGGATGCCTTCATCCAATTTGTGAATCGCGTTCCATTTTACGGCGCGGCCATATTGTGCCTCGACGAAGTCAACGTGCAGGCCATCGTGCCGCACATCAAGCGCCCCATCATCACCTACGGCACGTCCAGCCAGGCGGATCTGGTAATCAGTGACATAAAACTGGAAGGCCTGGTCAGCGAGTTCAAGCTGACTTTTAAGGGCGAAGCGCTTGGCAGTTTCCGTTTGCCAAACCCGCCGGGCATTCACAACGTGCGTAACGCCGCCGCAGCAGCGGCCGTGGCTTTGTATCTGAGCGTGCCGGTCGAGCTGATTCGCGATGGCCTGGCGAAATTCTCCGGTGTTGGCCGCCGGTTCGATATCAAAGGTGTGGCTAACGACATCACCGTCATCGACGACTATGGTCACCACCCGGTGGAAATTCGCGCCACGCTGGAAGCCGCCAAAATTTGCAAATTCGATCGCCTGCTGGTGCTTTTCCAGCCGCATCGCTATTCACGCACGCAACACCTGTGGAACGAATTCTGCAGCTCGTTCAATCTAGCCGACGTTCTGGTGCTGACCGACATTTATCCCGCCAGTGAAGCGCCCATCGAAGGCATCACCAGCGAAGCGTTGGCCAACGCCATTCGCGAAGCCGGCCACAAACATGTTTTTTATTACCCATCCATGCAAGCCGGCATCGAACGCCTGCTTGCGGAAGCCAGGCCCGGCGACGCCATTCTCACCATCGGCGCAGGCAGCGTCAGCCGCGCCAGCAACGAAATTCTCGCGTTATTACGAGCGGAGCGTTCAGCGCAACATGCGTATTGAAGACAAAAAAGTACTAGCGACCTTGCGCGACCTTGGCGTCGAGCTGAAAAGTGCCGCCTCGCTCACGGACATCACCTACCTGGGCATCGGCGGCACCACCGATCTTCTGCGCCTCACGCGCCACGAATCGATTCCCGAAGTGGTAAAGCTGCTGGAGTCCAACGGCATCCCGTTTAAATTTTTGGGCGGCGGATCGAACCTGCTGGTGGCCGACAACGTGCTCCCATGGGTAGTGATGCAACTCGCGCAACCCGACCCTGACGTGGTCATCGAGGGGAACATCGCCACAGTGGATGCTGCGGCAGACCTGGGGCGCACCGTAACTATGTGCGCGAAGCACGATCTTGGCGGGATGGAAGGGCTCATCGGAGTTCCCGGCACCGTCGGCGGCGCCCTACGGATGAATGCGGGAGCCTACGGAATCCAAATCGGGAACTATGTACGGGAGGTAAAAGTTTATCGCGGCGGCGCTCGCATCATCGAAACTTTGAAGGGCGACCAAATTTCCTTCGAATACCGGCATACATCTTTTGCGCCGGATGATATGATGCTCGCGGTGAAGCTGGAACTTCCCTCCAAACCATTCCGCGAAATTCTCCAAGGGATTCGTATCTGTAACGAAAAACGCCGCGCAAGCCAGCCTCTGGGCCAGAAAAGCGCCGGCTGCATTTTCAAGAATCCTCCCGGAGCATCGGCAGGGCGCATGATCGACGAGCTTGGACTGAAGGGCTTCTCGGTCGGCGACGCGCGGGTCAGCGACCGGCACGCAAATTTTTTCGTGAACGCGGGGAAGGCCAGCGCGAGGGACATGCTGGCGCTCATTGCTGACGTTCGCGAGCGGGTGCAAAAAGCTTACGGCTTCGAACTGGAGAACGAGGTGGTGGTGTGGAACGCGTAAAATCCATCTCCCGAAATAAAGCGGGCCTCGCCGAGGCTGAGTCTTACCGCCCAGAATTGCTCACCGATGATGAGCCGCGTTACCTGCGCCGTCAAAAACCAGTGGAGATTCGCAGAAAGAAATTTGCCGGGCGGGGCTGGTCCTTTTATCGCAAAGTGGCGATCTTGGGTGTCGCGGGAATTGCCAGCGTCACCGTGGTGATCGAAGGCGTGCGTTTTCTCTTATATTCCCCGCAGTTCGCTCTTGCAAAACCCGATCAGATCGATCTCACCGGCAATAAAATTGTTTCGCGCGAATCGGTGCTCAAACAATTTTTGCGCGACCGCAATCGCAGCGTGCTGCAAATTCCGCTCGACAAACGCCGCAGTGAACTGGAGCAGTTGCCCTGGGTTGAATCCGCCAGCGTACATCGCATTTTGCCGAATCGCATTCGCGTCGAACTTTATGAGCGCACCCCGATCGCCTTTGCGCGCAGCGGCAACGCACTTTATTTGATCGATGCGCACGGCGTAATTCTCGATCGCCCCGAGGGCGAAGACTGGCATTTCCCCATCGTAAGCGGCGTCCCCGAAGAACTTCCTCGCGATCAACGCGAAAAGCGCATGCAAATGTACCAGGACTTCATGAGAGCCATCGAGCTGGTGCGCTCTGGCTCATCCGATCAGGTCAGCGAAGTCGATCTCAGCAGCGCCCGGGATTTCCGCGCGGTGATGGTCGGGCTTGCCGGGCCCACCGATCCGCAAGCGGTGACGATTCATTTCGGCGGCGGAGATTTTGCCGCGAAATATCGCATGCTGGTTGAAAATTTTTCACAATGGCAAGCCAACGCAGGCCGTGTGCGGTCCATCGATTTGCAGTATTCTCGGCAAGTGATCTTGAATCCCGACTCCAGCGCGGGGGTAGCGGTCGCGAAAGCCAGGTAGTGCGGGCAGGAGCGTAGAGTTGAGCAAGAAGGATAAACACATCGTAGGGCTGGATATCGGCAGCACCAAAACCTGCGTGATGATCGCTGAAATCGACGATGAGCAGGTAAATTTTCTCGCCTTGGGCGCCGCGGAATCCAAGGGCTTGCGCAAAGGCTTGATCGTAAATCTGGATTCGACGGTCAGCTCCATTCGGCGCGCTGTGGAAGAAGCCGAGAGTGTGGCCAACGTTCCGGTGGAGTCCGCGGTAATCGGGGTGGCCGGCAATCATGTGCGCGGTGTGAACAGCCGCGGCGGAATTACTCTGGGCACTCGTCAGCGCGATATCGAACGGGAAGATGTTCGCCGCGCCATCGACGCTGCTCGTAACATCTCGCTTCCCGATGATCGCGAAGTTCTGCACGTGTTGCCGCACGAATTTCGCGTGGACGCACAGGATGGCATCCGCGATGCCATTGGCATGATTGGGCACCGCCTGGAAGCTAACGTTCACGTGGTCACTTCTTCAGTAGCCGCCACACAGAACCTCGTAACCGCCGCGAATAAAGCGGGCATCCTCATCAGCGACACGGTGCTCGAGCCATTGGCTTCCGCGGAATCGTGCCTGACCCAGGATGAACGGGATCTGGGCTGCTGCCTGCTCGACATTGGCGGCGGCACCACCGAATTGATTGTGTACGGCGGCGGAGTCGTTCGCCACACCAGCGCCGTACCTATCGGCGGCGATCATTTCACGAATGACCTCGCGGTCGGTTTGCGCACACCGATTCCCGAGGCGGAAAAAATCAAACGCCGCAACGGCTGCGCCACCTCCGACCTTTTGCGTGAAGACGGGGCCATTGAAATTGCCAGCGTAGGCGACCGGCCGAAGCGCACGATTTTCGCACGTGCTCTCACAGACATCATTGAGCCGCGCGCAATGGAATTGTTGGCCATGATTCGCGACGATCTGCGCCGCGCCGGCTTGGATAATCAAATCCCTGCCGGATTTGTTTTGTGCGGCGGCGGCGCGCGCCTCTACGGTTTCGATGAGCTCATCGAGCAGTCGCTGCACCTCCCAGTACGCATCGCGGAGCCCAAGGGTTTGGCTGGTCTGCCGGAGCAGGTAGCGCAGCCGGAATATGCAACCGTAATCGGTCTGGTGATGTACGGCGCGAAAGCGCGACGCAACACGCCGCAACGCGCCGGAAATTTAGTATCTAAATTAAAAGCTATGTTTGCCGGAGCCTCGTGACCCTGCCCGAACGCTGCGCGGTAAATGTGGAGAATGTCGAGGGGAAAGCATGCCAATAAAGGAAGCGGGAATCCGG
>JAUTXJ010000407.1 GCA_030838075.1 Acidobacteriaceae bacterium | reverse complement strand
CATTACATGGCCCGCCCGCTGGACAATCGCAAGCTCGATCAACTCGTCAACCGCTATCGTTCTTTAAGCGGCAATCGCCCCATCTTTAAAAACGAATCCGCGCGCACCATGCTGAAAGTCTTGAAAGATGCAGGCACCGTGGGAATCCTTGCCGACCAAAACACCATGCCCGAAGAAGGTGTCTTCGTGGATTTCTTCGGCACGCCGGCCTGCACCACCACCGGACTCGCACGCGTGGCCTTGCACACCGGCGCCGCTGTGGTTCCCGGTTATGTATTTTGGGACCCTCAACTCGAAAAATACCGCCTCAGATTCGAGCCGCTCGTAGAGTTAACCCGCACCGGAAACATGGACCGCGATATTCTCGAGAACACCCAGAAATTTACCAAGGTCCTCGAAGAAATTATCAGAAAATATCCCGACCAGTGGGTGTGGCTGCATGGCCGGTGGAACACCAGGCCGCCGGGCGAACTGCCGTTGTACAAATTTAATTAACTTGTGGCTTGTCTGAAAACGAAATTAAAAGTTAGCGAGGACGCATCATGAAAAAAACCGCTAAAGAATTGGCTGCTGCGGTCGGAGCCACACTCGAAGGAAATGGCGCTCTGGAGTTGAGCGCGGTCGCCTCCCCAGAACGCGCCGGTCCCCGCGATCTAATTTATGCCGACTCGGCCAAAAATGCCTCGCGCGCTCAGGCTTCCGCCTCGACTTGCGTGATCGCACCGCCAGGCCTCGAGCTACCAGCTAAAAGCGTCCTACGCAGCGCCACCCCGAAACTAGCCTTTGCCAGAGCCGCCGCATTGCTCATGGAGCGAACTCCCATTGCGACAGGTGTGCATTCCACAGCCATCGTCGCGGCCCTCGCACAGATTGCCCCGAACGTCAGCATCGGCCCCTACGCCGTGATCGGTGAAGACGTTCACATCGGTGAAGGCACGCAAATTGGCCCCCACGTCGTAATCGGCGCCGGATGCTGGATCGGTAAAAATTGCCGAATTCATGCGCGCGTCACCCTATACAATGGAGTGCGCCTCGGCGATCGCGTAGAACTTCACTCCGGCGCTGTAATCGGTGCCGATGGTTTTGGATACGCGTTCGGCGAAGGCCAGCATTGGAAATTCCCACAAACAGGAATTGTCGAAATCGGCGAAGACGTGGAAATCGGCGCCAACACCACCATCGATCGCGGCTCCCTTGCTGACACCAGGATTGCCACCGGCGTAAAGCTGGACAATCTCGTTCACGTCGGCCACAACTGCGAAATCGGCGAACACTCCGTGATTGCTGCCCAAGTGGGACTTTCCGGTTCATGCACCTTCGGGAAAAATGTTGTCGTTGGCGGTCAGGCCGGCTTCGGCGAACGCTGCAAACTGGAAGACGGTGCCATCATCGGCGGCCAGTCAGGAGTTCTCGGAGGCAAAACCATTCACAGCGGCGAGACCGTCTGGGGCACACCGGCTCGTTCCCTTGAAAAATTCAAGGAACAGTTTGCCTGGCAAACTCGCCTCCCCGAATTAGCAGCAAGAATTAAGAACCTGGAGAGCAATGTGAGAAAATAAGGGGCGTCATCGTCGTCCCAAGAACTCAGTCGTATTGAGGTCCGCAGAAGGGAAGCGCAGAGTTGCAATCACCGGTCGTGGCACAACAGAAACAAAATTGGCGCCTAATCGTCGTCGGCGGCCACACTCGCAGCATCGGCAAGACGCAATTAGTCTGCGACGTTATCCGCGCCTTTCCGGAAGAAAACTGGATTGCAGGCAAGATCACTCAATACGGCCACGGTGTATGCGCAAAAAACGGCGAGAATTGCGGCTGCGCTCCCGACGAACACAGTTACGCGATCAGCTGGGAAAAAAGCGCGACAACCGGCACCGACAGCTCCCGTTTCCTGGCCGCGGGCGCGCAACGCTCTTTCTGGCTCAGAACCAAGCAAGGCTTTCTGGCCGAAGGCCTCCCACTCTTGCGCGAAGCCCTCGCCGGCTTGCAACCCACAAACGCCCCAGAACCACCCACACTCATCCTTGAGAGCAACTCCCTTTTGCAATTCGTCCAGCCCAGTTTATATTTCGCGGTAATCGACCCCAGCCGCGACGATTTCAAAGACTCCGCTCGCATCGTTCTGGACCGCGCCGACGCCCTCGTCCTGCGAGGCGCCAGCGGCACCGACGACGCGCCATCCAGCAAAGCTCCTTGGATGAAGCTCCCTCGCCAGCTCTTGAATCAGGCCCCCTCAGTTCACCAAAAGGAAGGCGACCCTCTACCTCTCCCGCTTCAAGTCCTCATCAGGCGCACTCTGGAAGCCCCCGCTGACGTCAAGTTGTAACCATTAGCGTGACGTTCTCATCTCCAAATAAGACAATATCGTTGACCGCTGAGGCCAATCCCAGCGATAATCTACTAGTACTAGTGTAGGCGCTGTATAAGTGTTGGGGGCCCCTAGTCTAGATTTGGGCTTGTTCCGGGCAACGGCAATAGATTTTCCGCTTTCCAAATCTTAAGTAGGGTTACCCGTCGCTCGCGCGATGGGAGGGGGAATAGCACCTGATGGCGTCTTCTGTCCGCATGGAGGATGAATTCGCAGTTGCTCAGGCGCCGCTACCTTGGCGCCAGCAGAATTGGGCTGAGAGCCTAGAAAGCTCCATCGAGCGGGGTGCCAATCACCTCTTGTCCCTGCAGACGGAAGAAGGCTTCTGGCTCGGCGAACTCGAAGCCGACACTACCCTCGAATCCGACTACATCTATTACCTCTTCGTACTTGGCAAAGCCGATCCCGACCGCATCGCCAAGCTCGCCACCTACGTTCGCCGCCGCCAACTCGCTGACGGTGGCTGGAGCATCTATCCCGGTGGTCCCTCTGAACTGAATGCTACCTGTAAAGCCTACTTTGCCCTGAAATTGGCCGGCGACCCAATCGACTCCCCGCACATGACCCGCGCGCGAGCCTCAGTGCACGCCTTGGGCGGCCTTGAACTAACCAATTCCTATACCCGCTTCTACCTCGCGCTCGTTGGCGCGGTCGGCTGGGAACTAGTCCCCGCCATTCCCCCGGAGTTGATGCTCCTGCCGAACTGGTTTTACATCAACATCTACGAATTCTCTTCCTGGACCCGCGCCATCGTTATCCCCATGATGATTCTCTCCGCGCTGCGCCCCAACTGGAAACTGCCCGACCGCGCTCAAGTCGACGAACTTTTCAAGGATCCCACTCGCAAAAGAGCCGCTTTCGACTGGAGTAAACAGCTCATCTCTTGGCGGAATTTTTTCCTGGCCCTTGATCGCGGCCTGAAATTTTACGAGCGTCTCCCTTGGAAGCCCTTGCGTCAACGCGCCCTGCGTGAAGCGAAATCATGGGTTCTCGAACACATGGAGCGTTCCGAAGGGTTGGGCACGATCTACCCCGCGATGATGAATTGCATCTTCTCGCTGGTAGCCATGGGTTACGGTCCCGACGATCCTCTGACCTGCCGCGAAACCCGCGAATTTGCCCGCTTCGAAATCGAAGACGACGAAACCATTCGTCTGCAGCCTTGCGTTTCCCCCGTCTGGGACACCGCCATCGCCATGGTCGCTCTCGAAGAAGCCGGCGTAGCTCCCGACGATCCCGCGCTAGTCCAGGCCGCTGACTGGATTTTGTCCAAACAAATTCTCGGTCCCGGCGATTGGCAAGTAAAAAACAAAGACGCCGAGCCTGGCGGTTGGGCCTTCGAATTTCGCAACGATTTTTATCCCGACGTGGACGACACCGCGTTCGTCCTGATGGCTTTGCAACGCGTGAAATTCCCCGATGCCAAGCGCATGGAAGCCGCAACTCGCCGCGGCGTTCAATGGCTTCTGAGCATGCAGAATCGCGATGGCGGCTGGGGCGCATTCGATCGCGACAATGATCGCCGCTTCCTCTGCAATATTCCGTTCGCCGATCACAACGCCATGATCGATCCCTCCACCGCCGACGTCACCGCTCGCGTTCTCGAGTGTCTCGGGCGCTTTGGCTGGCCCACGGATCATCCCGCCATACAAAAAGCCGTCAAGTTTTTGCTGAAAGATCAGTGTGGCGACGGCTCCTGGTTCGGTCGCTGGGGTGCCAACTACGTCTATGGCACCAGCGGTGTCCTCCGCGCTCTCGAAACCGTTTCTTTAACAGCTCAAGAGTATTGCCAGCGTGCCGTATCCTGGCTCAAATCTGTCCAGCAAGACGACGGCAGTTTCGGCGAATCGCTCAAGACATATTCCAACGTCTCCACCAAAGGTCAAGGCGGCAGCACCCCGTCGCAAACCGCCTGGGGCCTGATCGGTTTGCTGGCCGGATCAAACACCAGTGACCCGGCCATCACCCGCGCAGTTTCCTACTTAGTTGGGAGTCAAAACGAAGACGGTTCTTGGAGCGAGCACGATTTCACCGGCACCGGTTTCCCGTGCGTCTTTTACCTGAAATATCATCTCTATCGCAATTCCTTCCCGGTATACGCGTTGTCGCGCTACCACAATCAGGCCCGCAGAGCCGACGAATTCTGCGCCTTGAAATTCCAGCCCAACGAGTTCCGGCTGCGCTCCGGAATCTAGCGCGCATGAAGCGCTTTCCTCCGCGACTTCTCTGGAAGCTAACCAGAGTCCGCACCGCACAAAAATTATTTGGAGCTGCGCGTCAGCCTTGGGTCCTGCGCCTTGATTTAGCTGAATTGCGCGCTCATACCGACGCCGCTCACACCGACACCCGGTCGAACGGTATCCAGTCATCTTCAGAAGTCTCTTCTAGGGATTCGCATGCTCTCTCGCTAGTGCGCGCGAGCTCAGCTCCCGTAGTGTGGATCGGTGGCGATTCTCCGCTGCAACACGCGCGTATCGGCCACTTGGCGCGCGAGATCGTCAATTGCGGCCGAACCGTATTCGTTGAAATGGATGGCACCCTTTTGCGCCGCCGCATCCATGAATTCCGCCCCGTCTCGCGCCTTTACCTGGTTTTGCCGCTGAATGGTCTGGAAGACGCTCACGATTCGCGCGCCCAGCACTCAGGAAACTTCCGCGCCACCATGGAAGCCCTTCGCACCGCCAGGCTTTCCGGCTTTCACATTTGTATCGAGACGACGATTTTCCCCGGCTCCGCCGCAAGCGAACTCCGCAACTTAGCAAACTTCATTTCGACACTCGACGTCGATGGCTGGATTCACAAGCGCCCTGCCTCAGCCTTTAACGACGCAATTAGCAACGACGCGTCGCAGTCCGCGCGCAACTTGATACCCAGTCGCCACTGGAGAACGTTTTCAGAACTTCTCGATGCAACGACGAACTCCGCTCAGCCAAGCTTTGAAAAAAAGCGCCCGGCCATCGTCACGGTTCAAAACATTGAAAAAGTTACCGCCCGGGAGGCGCATGACTCCCGCGAAGAAGGGCTGCGCGCGCTATGACCACTCTCGTCACCGGCGCCGCAGGATTTCTCGGTAGTCACGTTGCGCGTCAACTCGTAGCCCGCGGTGACGACGTCCGAGTCCTAGTCCGCGCTTCCAGCTCCAACCGGGCCATCGCTGATTTGTCCCTCGAGTACGTCACCGGTGATCTCCGCGATCAGTCTTCGCTCGCGCGCGCCATGAACGGCGTTCAGCGCGTTTTCCACGTAGCCGCTGACTATCGCCTCTGGTCCAAGAATCCCCAGGACATTTACGATTCGAACGTAGGCGGCACAAAAAATCTGTTAGCCGCCGCTCGCCAGGCTGGCGTCGAAAAGCTCATTTACACGAGCACCGTAGCCACCATCGCCGTCGACCGTCCTGCACTCCCCAACGAATTCACCGACTCCAGGCTCGACGAAATGGTCGGCCATTACAAACGCTCCAAATGGATGGCCGAGCAAGAAGTTTTGCAAGCCGGCAAAGCTGGCCTCCCCGTCATCGTCGCCATGCCGACCACGCCGGTAGGACCGTGGGACTGGAAGCCCACTCCCACCGGAAAAATCATCGTGGATTTCCTCAACGGAAAAATGCCCGGCTACGTCGAAACCGGCTTGAACTTTGTCGGCGTTGAAAATTGCGCCGCAGGGCATTTGCTCCTCGCCGAAAAAGGCAAAATCGGCGAACGCTATCTCTTAGGGGCGGAAAACCTTACCCTCAAGCAGGTTCTGGACTCACTCGCGCAACTCACCGGCCTGCCCGCACCCAGGTTCAAAATTCCTCATAGTCTGGCCTTGGGTGTAGCCTATGCAGAGACCGCTTTTTCGCGGCTCATCGGTCGCGAGCCGCAAATTCCCGTTGAAGGCGTAAAAATCGCACAGCATTTAATGTTTGTGGATTGCACCCGCGCGCAAAAAGAATTGGGCTTCCGGGCTGAACCGGTATCAGCAGCATTCGAACGTGCCGTCCGCTGGTACGAAAAAAACGGCTACGTAAGCCAGCGGCGCATCAAACGCATGGCCCACGCCGTGCCAGCATAGGCAAACGATATTGCGATGAACATTCTCATCACCTACGCGGTCGAAGCAGAATTCGCCCCCTGGCGCGCTCTGCGAAATCTGGAAAAAGTTACTGTGGGCGGCGTTGAACTGCACCGTGCTCAAGTCGGTAGAGCGACAGTTGATTTTGTCACCACCGGAATGGGTTCTGCGAATGCGCAGCGTATTGCCCCAGCAGTCATCTCAAAAGACTATTCATTTTGCGTGGCATCGGGATTCGCGGGAGCCCTGAAAGCATCCGTTAACTCAGGAGACGTGGTCGTCGCCAGAAAAGCGCGGCACGATGGCAACGGTGGTACCGTGGTTTGTTCGCGGAATCTCTGGAGCTGCGCTTTCGGCGATGGCGCGAAAGCCATCGAGTCTTTATTGACCACCGACCATGTTGTGAACACCGCGGCAGAGAAGGCGCGGCTCGCTCCTTTTGCTGAGGCGGTGGACATGGAGACTTTCTGGATACTGTCGGTGGCGCGCACCAACGAAGTCCCAGCTATCGCCATCCGCGTGATTTCCGACTCCTTCGATCGCGACCTGCCGGTGGATATCGACACCATGGTGGACGAGGAAGGCAATGTGCGCGTTGGCGGCGTCGTCCGCTACGTTGCAAAACATCCGCTGGCACTCCCAGCGCTCGTGCGTCTCGGTCGCGAAAGTAAAACGGCAGCAGAAGCGCTCGCGCATTTTCTCGAGGCCTACATCAAAAAATTATCGTTTGCCACACACGGCTGGCCTCCGCCCGAATTGCAGGAAGTGGCCGCCTCATGAGCCACACGAGAACCATGCTTCACCCCGCCCCCACGTTAGGCCCGGTCCCCAAAACCATGCACGCCGGTGTCTACCGCGAAAAGGGCATCGTTCGCGTGGAAGAAGTTCCCGTCCCAGACGTCGCCGACGGCGAAGTCTTAATCAAAGTCGCGGCCTGTGGCATCTGCGGCACCGACATCAAAAAAATTTTTCAAGCTTACGTAAATCCCCCGCAAATCCTGGGTCACGAACTCGCAGGCACCATCGTCGCCGTGGGCCCCGGCGTCACCAAATGGAAATTAGGCGACCGCGTAATGAGTTTTCATCACGTCCCCTGCGGAAATTGCTTTTATTGCCAGCGCCGCCTCTTTTCTCAATGCAAACAATACAAATCCACCGGATTAACCGGCGGCTTCACGCCCAACGGCGGCGGCTTCGGCGAATATGTGAAAGCCATGCCCTGGGTCGCCGACCGCGGCATAATCGCGCTCCCCGACGACGTCTCCTTTGAAGAAGCCACCTTCATCGAGCCCATCAACACCATCTTCAAGGCCGTACAAAAAGCTCGTGTCGCCGAAGGCGAAACCGTCCTGGTCCTCGGCTGCGGCCCCATCGGTTTGCAATTGCTCATGGTCGCCAAGCTCCAAGGCGCGCGACTCTTCACCAGCGATCCCATGGCCGTCAGACGCGCCAAGAGCCTGACCCTCGGCGCCCTGGAATCCTTCGACGCTAACACTGATGGTAAGCTGGTACACGAAATTAAGGACCGCACTGAGGGGCGCGGCGCCGACGTAGTGCTGGTGGCGGTTGCGCATCCCGCGGTTGTAGCGGACGCCTTGGCGGCAGCCAGGCCCGGCGGCCGAGTCCTTCTCTTCGCGGCCAACGACCCGGTGACCAGAATCGAATTCCCGGCCGCCGAAGTAGGCATCGACGAAAAGGAAATTCTGGGCAGCTACAGCGCTGCGGCGGACATCCAAGACACCGCGGCGGACTTAATATTAAAGAAACAGCTTCCCGTGATGAACATCGTGACGCATCGTTTTCCGCTGGCCAGAATCCAAGAAGGATTGGAACTTGCTGCTCGGCCCACAGTAGAATCACTTAAGATACTGATAACCCACCAATGAGATCGACCACCACGAGAAAAGCGGAGACCGCTGCAGCCGTAAAAACCGCTGCGCCGTGGATGGCCGTCCCCGCTAAAATGAATGCCGCCGTTCTCTACGGCAGCGAAGATCTGCGTGTTGAGCAGATTGATGTCCCCGCACTGTCCGCCGACGAAGTCCTTATCCGCGTGCTCCTCGCCCTGACCGATGGCACCGACCTCAAAGTTTGGAAGCGCGGCTATCACGCCAAGATGATTCAGCCTCCCGCCGTTTTCGGACACGAAATGGTCGGCGAAATTGCCGCAGTCGGTAAGCGCGTCGATCCTCGCTGGCAAGTCGGCATGCGCGTGGTGGCCGCCAATTCCGCCCCGTGCCTGCGTTGTTTCCATTGCCGCCGCGGACAGGAAAATCTTTGCGAGGACCTGCTCTTCAACAACGGCGCTTACGCCGAGTACATGCGCATCCCCAGCCGCATCGCGACCGAAAACATGCTGGAAGTCCCGCATTCCGTCGATGACGCCAGCGCCGCTCTCGCCGAGCCTTTAGCCTGTGTGCTGCGTGGCATTCATGAAATGGAATTGCGCGCTGGTGACACCGCCGCTGTAATCGGTTGCGGCCCCATCGGCTTGAAATTCGTGCGCATGCTTTCGCGGCGTGGAGTCCGCGTAATTGCTTTGGCACGGCGTACCCAGGCTCTGGAAATCGCAAAGCGTCTCGGCGCGATTGCAACCATCAACGTCAACGAAACCGCCGACATTGTCGCCGCGGTAAAAGCTTTAACCGAAGACCAGCGCGGTCCCGATGCCGTTGTGGAAGCCGCCGGTAATCCCGTCACCTGGAAGCAAGCCCTCGACATGGTTCGTCGCGGCGGCGTAGTGAATTTTTTCAGCGGCCTGCCCAGCGGAACGCAAGTGGAAATCGAACCAGCGGCCATCCACTATTCTGAAATTAAATTGATTTCTCCCTTTCACCATACTCCGCGATTCTTTCGTGATGCGCTCGAAGCCATTCGGCGCGGCGACATCTCCGCTCACGATTTTGTGACCGAGGAAATTCGTTTGGCCGATTTGCCGCAAGCCTTCGAACGTATGCAGGCGCGCAGCGGGCAGATCAAGCTCGCAGTCCGGCCATAATTTCGTGCTGCCATAATTATTCTTGCCGCGCCGGATTTGCATTAATGCACCATTCATTCTTGTCGTGGCGTAATTGCTGTAAGCGTCCGCAGAAAGTCGAACCGTCACAATTTTTTCGTAGACTTGCATAGCCTTCGTGAGGTTTATTCGCTGTATGCTGCGTCGTGGAGAACTACAACTCGCCGATCGAGCACCCGCCTCTGGCTGCTCCGTTGAAGAAGCTCAGAAATACACCCGCTGGCTCGCCACCCACCACTACGAAAATTTCAATGTAGCTTCCTGGCTCCTCCCCGCCGAGCTTCACCAGCATTTCTACAACCTGTACGCCTATTGCCGCTGGGCCGACGATCTTGGCGATGAAATTCCCGAACCCGCCCGCGCGCTCCAGTTACTCGATTGGTGGGAACACGAACTGAACGCCTGCTATGACGGCCGCCCCTCCCACCCTGTCTTCGTCGCTCTCCGCGAAACTATCGTCGCCAAGGATATTCCCGAACAGGAATTCGCCGACCTATTGAAAGCTTTCCGCCAGGATCAGAAAATTAAGCGCTACCCCAACTGGTCTACGCTCCTCCATTACTGCGAATATTCCGCCAGTCCCGTCGGCCGCCTCGTCCTCTATCTTTGCGGATATCGCGATGAGCATCGCCAACGTCTTTCTGACGCCACCTGCACCGCGCTGCAACTCGCCAATTTCTGGCAGGATGTTTCGCGCGACATGGAAAAAGGCCGCATCTACATCCCACTCGACGAAGCCGCAGCTCACGGCATCACCGAAAAAGACATTCTCGAGCGCAATTTCGACGACCGCTACGTCGCGCTGATGAAATCATTAATCACCCGAACGCGCGCATTGTTCGCTGAAGGCGCCCCGCTGTCAAAAATGGTGGATGCCCGCTTAAAGGTCGACCTCGAGCTCTTCAGCAAAGGCGGCATCGCCGTCCTCGACGCCATCGAGGGCATGGGCTACGACACCTTGCATCGTCGGCCCTCCATCAGCAAAACCAAGCAGGTCCGCTTGCTCGGCCGCGCCTTGGTCACCCGCGCCGTCGCCACTAATCGCAAGCCCGAAGACCTGCAAAATTCCGCCGCCATCAATTCGCTTGCCGACTCCTATCAGGAATGCCAGCGCATCGTCAAAGCCGCCCACAGCAATTTTTATTATGCGTTTTTCCTCTTGCCCAAGCCCAAACGCGACGCGCTCACTGCCCTCTACGCCTTCATGCGCCTCGTCGATGACGTTGCCGACGAGGGTGACAACGTCGCCGACAAGCAGCGCGGCCTTGCCAAATGGCGCGCCGCTTTCGACCGTGCCCTAACGCAGCGCTCTGATGCGCCTATAGACGACGAACCGAATGGCGTCTCCGTTCTCCCCGCGCTCGTGGACACCATGCAGCGCTGCAGCATGCCTTCCCGCTACCTTCACGATTTAATTTCCGGCGCGGAAATGGATTTAACCGTCCACAGCTATCCCACCTATGAACGCCTTAAGGAATATTGTTATCGCGTCGCCGGAACCGTCGGTCTGACCTGCACCCACGTTTTTGGATTTCGCGATTCGCACGCCCTGGACCTCGCCGAAAAACTTGGCCTCGCCTTTCAACTCACCAACATCATTCGCGACGTTCACGAAGACTATAAATTGGGCCGCGTGTATCTCCCCGAAGAAGATTTAGCGCGCTACAACGTATCATCTGCCAGCTTCGGTTTAAGCGAGGCGACTCTTGGCGTCCGCGAATTGTTGCGCTTCGAAGCCGAGCGCGCCTGGCTGCTCTACAAACAAGGCGCCGAGCTACTCAGCCTGATTGACGAAGACAGCCGCGCCACCTTATGGCTGCTGACGCATACTTACAGCGCCCTTCTCGCGCGCATCGAGTCCCAGGAATTCGCCGTGTTCGGTGAACGCGTGAGTCTTTCGCGCGCGGAAAAAATGGTGTTCATTGCCAAGGCGCGCTTCGGCCGCCTGACGGAAGAGAATATTATTGAAAAGCGCGATCGTGATCGGCGGCGGCCTGGCGGGACTGGCGTGCGGCGTCGCG
>JAUTXJ010000405.1 GCA_030838075.1 Acidobacteriaceae bacterium | reverse complement strand
TCGCGCATCCCCTTTTTGAAATCGAGATACTTCTGCATGACCGCATTCAAAAACGCCTGCGTGTAATCTGGCGTGCTGCCGATTGCCTGAAGCTCGAAGATCGATGTGCGCGGCTTTTGGACCACGGTGATATCGACTCTGACCGGTTGCAGTTCCGGATGGGTCGAACGAACCAGCGCTTCAGCGCTTCGTTTGACTTCAGTGCTCTGCATGAGCTGAATCTGCGTGCCATAAAAGTTCTGGTTGTCTTCGCTGTAGACCGCGCCCTGGCTAATGTTCAGTTTGCCGGCGAGCATCATTTTGCTCGCGGAAAGGAACGAGGGCGGCGTTTGAAAAATAATCCAGGCCTCGACAAACAAACCGAGGCAGATGGTCAATACTGGAATCCACCAACGTCGCAGAAACAGTGCCTTGTAGCGGTGCAGTCGCGTAATGAAGGAGGTCGACCAGGAGGCTGGCGTTGGTCTTTCGAGAGCGGGAACTTCCATATCAATAGTTAATCAGCTTCTGCGGAACAAAGATTTGGTCATCCGATTGAAGGACAACGTCCTTGTCGGTGTGGCCCCGCTCAATGACATCTTTAAGATCGACAACAAAGTTTTCGCCATTCTTTCGCGTAACTTTCACTTTCTTTTTATCTGCAAAGTCGAGGAAGCCGCCGGCCCGGATGACCGCTTTACTGACAGTATAGCTTTCGTCCGCTGGAATGTCCTGCGGTCCCTGTCCTCTTACCTGGCCGTAAACATAAATGCGTCCGCGGGATTTTTCACTAACTCGATCGACCGCGAGAATGACAGTGGCGTGATAATAATATTCTTTTTCGAACGCGCTCTTTATAATGTAGGCAAGCTCTTTGCACGTGCGACCCTGTGCCGAGACCAAACCGATGTAGGGAACTTCCAGCTCGCCATTGTCATTTACGCGCAAGCGCTGCGAATCGTTATCTCGATCTTCGACCACGCGAAAACTGACGTAGTCGTTTGACCCAAGTTTCTTTTTGTCATCCAGAACAGCCATCGAGTTCGTCCGCATGACGGTGCTCGTGGTGGGTGGAAGATCGGCCGGAGCCGCCTTCTCCGCGATAGGTGGCGGCGGAGCGGGAGTGGCCGCGTCCTGACTGTAACCGGGGGTGTATCTCTGTGCGTGCCCCGCTACTGAAACCCAAACGCTAAGAGCGAAGGTAATTGCATAGACCCTGTATCTCATTCCCGCTTCATGCCTTTAGAAACTGTAAGTGCCGTCAATAGAGATGCGGTTCTGTTTGTAGTCGCGCAGCATCACATCCGAATCCTTCTGCGTGTATTGATAGCGCCCGCCCAGCGTCACATGGGGCGTTAGCTGATATCCGACTGTAAGAGCGCCGCCAAAACGGTGGAGATGCTCGTCGATGAAGCCGCCCGAATCATCTGCATCCTCGTAGAAAAACTCTGTGGAGAGGAGCGTATTGCGAATGATGTTCCAGGAGACGGTATGCCGGATGTAATTCAAAGTGATGTAATTAGAATTAACCCCGAGCTGGCTCTCGTGACCAGCGCTCAACGTTTGCTTGAGCGTTGAATTGATTCGATGCGAAATCAGAATGTTGGCGTAGTAATCTCCCAGATCTTTTTTATCCTGAAACGGAATAAGGAATCCGAAGAAGTTTAAGTTTACAAAATTGTGATCGAAATCGATCCACTGATAGCCACCGGCCACGCGCAGCCTAAGATTATTGGTAATCTGCGTTTCGACGAATGCTCCCGCCGTGTAGGTATGCGAATCATTCAGAAAATTTTGATCATAGTAGGTGTAAACCCACGTTCCCTCGACGCCGATGTTGGTTGTCGATGCTACCGCGAAGCTCATGCTGCCGGAAAGCTCTTCGGCATTACGATTTAAATAATCAAAGGCCGACGTGGTTGAGATGTAGGTGTAATGATCGTAACCGATAGTCAGCAATGCTTTGTTCAAGTCCCAGAGAACTGAAACGCCGGCCACGTTTTCAAATCGGCCATAATCGACCACATTGCTGAGCGCGAGTTCAGCAACCGGATCTTGCTGCAGCGACGGCCGCTCATGAATGTTGATGCGGAAATCGCCCACGAAAATATCAAAAGCCAGTTGGGAGCCGGGGGCGATCAGCACCCCATTTGTGTTCGCGTTCGAGTGGTCAAGATACCACGCGTAACCCAGGCCGATGTCCATTCTCAAGGTGTTCAGCTGCGTAATGGGCCAGATCGCATCGAAGTTCACCTGCGGGCGAAGAATGACGTCGTCTTGCTCGTTCGTTTCCGATAGATTGATGTTGTCGTTATATTCCACTCCCATCGTGGCGCTAAAACGAAACCGGACGGGGCCAACCAACAAGTTGTAAGGAATGCGATCGATATCCTGTCGACGAGCCTCCGAAGCAGTCTCTCCCGCCAGTGACGGCCGTACCGCATCTTGCGCACGCACGACCGGTGCTGCGCAAAGAAGCGAGACGAAGAAAACGAGCGCAAAGCGCCCTGAAAAGTGGGAGATGAAGTGACGACTCATAGACAGGTCAATCGAGGTTAGGGTTAGCAGTTGCGGTACCAAACTACACCGGTTGCAACACGCTTGTATCGGTATTGTTATTTGTCGCCATCTTTTACAAGAGGAAGCGCCAACGAGGCAAGCGAAATCGACCCTTAAGTCGCGGCCAGCGCCCTAAGTGGCCCAGTCTAAGCTAGTACAAGTGTCGCTATGATCCGTTTCCCGTCACAAACCCGTTTCGGATCCAGTCTGTTGAACCGCTTATCGGAGCTACTCCTTTTCGGCAGCCTCGCCACTTCGGCCATTTCTGCGGACCATGCTGGCGGAAACGAAGAAGCCGTTAACGAAGCTAAGAATCTTGCTCGAATGAACTGTGGCGCACAAATTGAATGCATCATGCCTGATGGCCATCGGGCCGCAATCGCCAGTCGCACGTCATCTGAAGCCGGTCCGACAGCGCTAATTATGGATGACGACACGATCAGTTGTCCCCTGCAAGGCGGCGAAACTACGTTTGTGATCGCGTTGCCAAAGGCTGCGCTGCTTGATCGCTTCACATTCGTCAATGAAAACGCCGCTGCTCGGGGCGAACTGAAAATCGCAGTCTCGAATTATAGACTTCCCGTCAGCAGCTCGAAGTGGACGGAAGTCGAAGGCGTGATTCCTTTTGCCCGTAAGCGGCTCTTCAATCTTTCCATGCTTGGGATCGAAGCGAAGTACGTGAAACTCTCTTTTCACGTTGAAAACGAGGCCCGCATTGCCGCGCTCGGCCTCTACGGCGAGGAATCACTAGAGAAATTTGCCGAGAAACAAGGACGCATCGTCCAGGTCAAAAATTCAACACGCGCATTCAATCTTGAAGATGTGGTTAACTTCAACTTCGCGAATTTATACGCCCGCGCTCACGTTGTCTTTGTCAGCTCCGGCTCACCCTTCGCAGCCACGCGAATGATCGACGATGACACTGTGACTTCTTTTCGTTTCTCTAAGACCGATCCCCACCCGACGGTCATCGTTGAATTGGCGGATCGCGAGCAACTCCACCGCGTAAGCGCGCTTTACAAAATGCAAGCCGGACGGCTGGATGTTTATCTTACCGACGGGCTTCCGCAGGATCCCAATAATCTCGATAATTTGACGCCAATTGCCACCGTCACCGATCCGGGCAATGGCAAGGCCGCGGTCAATTTCAATTCGCAGGGAGCGCGGTATGTGGCGCTGAGATGGACACCCGACACGGCGCATAGGCACAACGACGATTTCGAGTTGGCCGAGATCAAAGCATTCGGCAACGTTCCACTGTCGATTTTGCATACGACCGAAGTTCCGCTCTACGCGAGTAATTTAGCCGCCAAGCCTGCTCCCGGGGAAGGCGGCCCCGATTTCAGCAACAAGCTCGGCACGCTTGCCGATCCGCCTGTCATTCCAGTTGTCAGTCCTTAGCCTTCCGGCGCGCTCGCGCGTTTTTATTGCCGCTATGATAGGAGCGGCATGTCTGCTGCTTAAGAGTCTCTTCGTAATATATTTATGCCCTTGAGCTCCCTTAGAATTGGCGCCGCCTTGGCGTCCTTCTGGATCTGCGGAAGCGTCCACGCCATCGTCTTGGACTGGAGCGCTGTGACTTGGACGCCTGGGACTCTTAGCAACTCCTACGACGTCGATGCGGGAATTCCCGGAAACGATGTTACGGTAACGGTGTCTGGTAACACGGCGCAGTTGCAGCCGGAAATCTATTCTCCTAATCCGCAGACGCCGGCCATCACAACGAATTTTCAGGGCGGCCTGCCCTCTCCAGTGAGCACTCTCAACCTCGCTCTCGATCTAACCAACCAGACACAGGCTGTCACAATCACGGTCGGTTTTTCAGCCCTGTATCCACAGGGGGTTAAGAACGTTTCCTTCCAATTATTCGATATCGATTTTGCAAATGCTTCCGGCTCAAACTATCAGGATCAAATTCGCTCCATAACGGCCCTATCCATTGATGGCACGACCTTGATTGCGCCAATCATTACCATCTCACCGAACAATTCACTCAGCGGAACCGGATTGAACCAGGTGGTCAACGGAACTGCTACGACCGCTGATCTCGGAGCCGGTTCTGGCGGAGCCAATGTCACTATCGATTTTGGGTCTGCTTGGATTAAGTCTTTTACTTTCACGTATGGGAGTGGCTCCGGCACGGTTGCCGATCCGACATACGAGCACATTGGCATCTATAACATTGATTTCTCTACGGTCCCCGAAGCTGACACGACTTGGGTTACGGTCCTGACCTGCGCTTGTGCTGTCGGTTTGGCGAGCTTTCAGCG
>JAUTXJ010000270.1 GCA_030838075.1 Acidobacteriaceae bacterium | reverse complement strand
GCGGAAGGGCGACTTTCCAGCGCGATAGTTTTTCAGTGGAAGTATCTATCTCGATGTACTCGCCACTAGCCCACAACAGAACTGCAACATGATCCTTGCGACAGCGCAGAAAAGTTTTGTCAGGTCGGGCAACCTGCATACTCACGTTTCTCGATTTAGAGATCGAGCCAAGCGAAACGAAGCTCCCCAGCAAACCCTTTTCGAAACTATAGTGCCGCAAAACGTTCTTTTCCTCGTCCGAAACATCGCGGTAATTCGGATCGTGTCGGTAATTCGTTTCATATCCGACGACCCACACAGTACTGTCCGTCGCTTCGCAAACCAGTCGTGGATAGAAGTCCGCTATCCGCACCGATTGCACCACCCGCCCAGCAGGGTCGCTCTTAACGATGTATCTTTGACTGGAACCATCAGTCATGATGCCTCCGCCAATCGCAAGAATCCCTCCCGCCCGCGTTGCTCCTGCCGCGCGGACAGAACCCTTGACAGCATCCCCTGGCACCATGCGCCCTTCCAGCACTTTCTTTCCGACCCTGTCGTACATCGTGACCACTGCCCGGTCTCGGTCGAACTCTACATGCAAAAGGTAACCGCGGTCCCAGTGCGGCACGATACAACCTGCGCACATCACTTCCGGATACAAAGCCGCATGCAGCGGTGGCGAGAGTGTCGGCAAGTCCTGCGTAGATGTCTGCTGCGCTCCAGTTACCGTACTAAAGCACGTCAAAAGCACGGCTAATGGGATTGCTTTCAGAAATTGGTTTCGGATTTTCATCGCAGCGGACCTCCTGCGTCTTCAGGGAACACCAGAGCTTACCATTATCTCGTTAACGAAGCATTAAATTGACATGGACATCAGTCCGACCAGCATCTCAACGCACCGGGTATTCATGAAGTCACGAACAGCCTGTTTCCTGAGCAATCAACTCCACTTCCATCCCAATTGTTATTGCTAATTCATTAAGATAGGCTCGGTCGGCCTATGAACATCCGTCTTTCCCCGTTGCGCATGAAGTTTTCTAACGCGACGCTGGCCCTAATCTACACGGCATTCGCTCTTTTCTGTTCCCCCGCGGCCAAAGCTCAGGACCCACCTGCCTCGCCCGCTCCCGAGCCCCACCAACAACAGGCTACAAATCAAAATCCCCCCGCAAATTCCGGAACCACCCTCCGCCTCAAAGTGAATTTAGTTCCAGTCCCCGTCGTTGTCCGTGACTCCGCAGGTCACGCCGTCGGCAATCTCCAAAAAGAAAATTTTCAACTCTTCGACGATCGCAAGGAGCAGCAAATCACTCAATTCACATTAGAAAAATCTGAGGCCCCCAGTACCGATCCCACTGCCATCTCCTCACCTGGAAACGTAAAGCATTTTGTCATCCCTGAGCGATTCACCGCGCTGCTCTTCGACGATGTGCATTCCAACTTTGAAAATCTTCCTCAACTACAAACCGCCGCCTTGCAATTTATCTCGAACGCGCTGGCCCGCACCGAACGCCTCGCGATCTTCACCACCTCCGGTAAAGTCACGGTGGCTTTCACTGACGACCGCTCGAAACTGCAGGACGCTCTTCACCGCCTGAAGCCCAACCCCCTGCCCGGCACGCAACCCTCAAGCTGCCCGTCCATGACTTTTTACGCTGCGAATCAGATCGTGAACCGTCACGATATGGCCGCTCGCGAGGAGGCCCTGTCTGAGGTGTACGCGTGTGGCATTAAGGATCCCAGGGTTGCAGAGGAAGTCGTCACCCAAGCCTCCGAGCGCATGCTGCGCATGGGCGATATGCAAACCGCTCTCGTGCTGAAAACACTTTCTGACGTAGTTAATCGTCTCCCCTCCCTGCCAGGCCAGCGCACCATCATCCTCTCCTCTCCAAGCTTCCTCGTGAGCGATCGCGAACATCGCGAGTACGAAGTCGTGGATCGCGCCGTCCGCGCTCACATCGTTATCAGCACCTTGGATACCCGAGGAGTCTATACAGACCAAAACAGCCAACTCGCAGACGACAACGTGCTCTCGGAATTTGCCGATGGAACTGGCGGCACCTTTTTTCACAACAACAATGAATTGACTGAAGGACTTCGCCGCATCGCTTCGCCCCCGGAATTTCTATATCAGCTCGGGTTTTCTCCCCAGGATTTAAAGGAAAATGGAAAATATCATCAACTAAGCGTAAAGATCGTAGGCGTCAAAAACCTCTCCGCGAGCTCGCGAAGGGGTTATTTCGCGCCAGACCATCGCGCCGACCCGAAAAAAGCCGAGGCCGCTGAATTAGACGACGCCCTTTATTCTCCAAACGAAATTCACGACCTGCCCATTCAAATTCAGACCCAATTCGTTCGCGACGAAAAAGTAACGAAATTGAACGTCTTGACCCTCGTCGATCTCGACACCTTGCCGCATCGTCTCACCGACGGAAAAAACACTAACGAATTGCGAATGGTCGCCGCCGTTTTCGATCGCAATGGCAAATACCTTGGTGCCATCAATAGAAAAGTCGCGGTGCACTGGTCTGACGACGATGCTGGAACGCAGACCGCCACAACTTTCTCATTTCTTTTGAATTCTGGCGTCTACCTGGTCAGGCTGGTGGTTCGCGATACCGAATCGCAGCATCTTGCTGCTCAAGCAGCCACCGTTGAAATCCCCTGAATACATGCTGGTTACCAGCGAAATCCCGACCCAACGCTTTTACAACTCGTCCGTCTAATCCGTGGTAAATTTTGGCGAAACTCTCTCCGGTTCCCCGGGAGGTCCCAATGCTTCGATTTTCCGGTCTAATCCTCTTCCTGGCAGCTAGCGGTTTTCTTTACGAATCAAATTCTGAGCCTGCACCCGTGGATTGTGAGCGACACTTCCCTCTCAGGCTCCCTGAGGCCCGCGTCGCCAATGCTTGAACCGCGCTCCGGTCACACCGCCACACTATTGCCCGACGGCAAAGTCCTCATCGTGGGTGGCTGGATCGGTCACGGAGAAACAGATTCGGCCGAGCTCTATGATCCCGCTACCGGAAAATTTTCGCCCCTCGCTAAAATGACCTCCAAGCGCGGCGACCCCGCAGCGACACTGCTTACCAACGGTGACGTTCTGATCACCGGCGGCGGTGGTGTCAACTATGGATCGAGAGGCATTGCCTCCGCCGAAATCTTCCAATCCACCACCGGCGTCTTTGAACCACTCGGCTCCATGCATTCCGCCCGCATCGAGCAAACCACCACCGTGTTGCGCGATGGCCGCGTGCTCATTGCCGGTGGCCGAGCATACAGCGTCACCGCCAGCGCTGAAATTTTCGACCCCGCCACAAAAAAGTTCACCGTCACTGGTAATCTGCTGACCGCCCGCTATAAACACTCCGCCGGGCTGCTTCCCGACGGCCGCGTACTTATCGCTGGCGGTTCCGATGATCGTGATTGGAGCGGCACCA
>JAUTXJ010000389.1 GCA_030838075.1 Acidobacteriaceae bacterium | reverse complement strand
TGGCAAGACAAATTAATCAAAGCCATGGGTCAGTTGTATGTCGATGCTGGGCACGTTCGCGTCGTCAACGTACAGCCTAACGTTTCCATCGCCCAAATAGAGTTTTCTTGTGGCTACATCCAGCGCGGCGATATCGTGCGTCCCTATGTGGAACGCCCCAGCCCACCTTTTAAGGATGCCTCCGCCTTTGATCATTTTGCCCCGGTTAGCGGCAAGCGCGTCGCCATGGTCGTCGCGGCAAAGGATAATAGCCAGTTATACGGCAAGTACACCACAGTCTACGTAAATCTTGGTAGCAATCAAAGCGTGCGCATCGGAGACTATTTCCGCATCTTCCGTTATGAGGGCACCTTGGCAGAAACAGCGCCGCAGATGAAAAATTATCAGTATGAGATGTATGGTTTTGGCAGCGCCCACGCCAAGTACACCTGGAAAGACTTGCCTCGTGAAATCATCGGCGAAGGGATCGTGATTAACGAAGGCCCTAACGCCTCGACCATGCTCATTACTTACAGCTCATTGGAAGTCTACGCTGGCGATTACGTCGAACTGGAGTAGTTCCCAACATCACCTCAGCTAAAAGTCCGCGACCGTCGCCGCGGCGCTTTTTAAATAGCTTCGTAAACGCGGCTAACTGGCTCCCGCCTGTTTTGTGTCCGAAAACACTTCGCACGTGAATCCTTGGATTCGCGCCGATGTCCATCGCCACGCATCTTGCGGCAGCCTCGCCTTTCGGCACGTTTCTGCCAGAAATTGCTCCCGATTCAAGCCATGTTCCGGAGCCACTTGCGGCAACAGCAACCCTCTGTGATTTTCATCAGACACCACCAGTCCATGACGCCCGATCTCGATCTCTTCCGGCCGAATCGGTGCGAGCGGCGAAAGCACCGAAATCTCAATGTTCAACTCCCCCAATTCTTCGCTGCGCATTGCTGGAAATCGCGGGTCGCGCAACGCTGCGCTCGCGGCACAACGCACCGTGGCGTCGCCCAACGGCTCATCTCCTTCGGTCGTGCCTATACATCCCCGCAACTCTCCCCGCACGTGCAGCGTGACAAACACACCTCGCCGCTCGCCAAAAATTCCTTCATTTGGAATTGTCGTCGGAAGTTCCCCGCGGATGACCGCCTCTACAATCGCCTGGCGCGCCAGAACCAACAAACTCTGACCATCAACTTCAGAGAGGTACGGCATCCTGTGACTTCTTGCGGCTTTCCAGCATGCTTAGCCGCCGCCGCTGCTTGATGCGGTCGTCTACGTTTCCCCAGAACCGGTGAAAATATTGCGCCGCCGACACGAGCGCACTCACCACCACCAGCCAAAGCAACAGCATTGCCAGCGGCTTCAAATAATCGTGCCGGGCTCCCGCGATCACCACCGCTACCGCGCACACCTGCAAAACCATCTTGGTCTTGCCCAACACCGAAGCCTCAATCGTGAATCCTTCCGCCAGCGCGATATTTCGCAATCCTAAAACTGTAAATTCCCGACCGATGATAATCACCACCATCCACGCCGGAACCAGTTGCATATCCACCAGCGAAATGAACGCCGCCGAGATCAGTAATTTATCCGCAATGGGATCCAGCAAAATTCCCAGCGTCGTCACTTGCAGTCGCCGCCGCGCCACATACCCATCCGCCCAATCCGTTGCCGCCGCCATCAGCAAGATCAACACTCCCCAAAATTCAAAGTGCATTGGGAAGCCCCACAACTCCACATTTGGACTTCGCGTTAGCAGGATGACAATCAGGACCGGTACGAAAAAGATCCGTAACAGCGTCAGTGAGTTGGCTAGATTCATACGCGCATACAGGCTGGCAATGACCGCCCCAAGCGTCCCGGCCACCGCCAAATCACTATAGTCTTGAGCCACGTACCCGTCAACGCTTCGCAGTGTTGACTTAGGTACCTGCGTGAGACCGTTTATAACTACCAGGATTCTTCTTGCGGTACTCATTCGTAACCCTTAGGCCCCAAATCTGTGCAAATGTGTGATTTAGAAGCGCCAAGGTGCTGCAACGAGCCGTTTCGCCGCCACATAGCGCGAACTGCTGTATACGTATGATAATAAATGGCTTATAAGGTTGATGCTTTCGAACAGAGTGCAAAAACGCAAATTTTCCTCAAATACTCGAAAAGCGCCTATAACGTTTCCCACAAAAATTTCCACAACCTGCAAATCCCCAGTTTATGCGCATTTATCACCTGTGCGGCGGCCAGCGCTATCCTAGAGGCCATTACACGCTGTTTACTCGAAAGTTACGATGACTATTGCGAGGCCACGTAAAATTGCAGTCCTCTTTCGATTCTAACTGCTCTAATTTAATTTCAATCAGGGCTAAGGCTGTCCGGCAATGTACGGTGTTCGTAGATAAAAAGTTGGAGCGCGTAATGTAATGCTTCTGAAACCACCGTCAAATCGGCCGTGGCCCTCGCAGTAGCCTCACCGGAAGCAACAACATCGCTTCGAGCAGCCCGAAAACTCCGTGCACCGCAATTCCTACAATTCGAAATGGCAGCATGATCAGCCACACCAAGGGATAAAGAACCAAGGCCAACAGCGCCACCGGCCAACACAGAATGAAGAGAATGCACCACAAAACAAACGCGGCCATGATTGCCTCCCACTTCTAACTACGTCAGAGCCAGCTTGGAAGTTCCCTCCACCGCATACTCGTTTAGCCGCAATCGCCGCGCAATGGACACCGGCACCTCGGCATCCAGCAGCATATCCTCATCCTCCACTTCCGTTCGCAGCACCCTGCCCAGTGCGTGAATCAACGCTAAAGTGCGCCCTTGCGACAGTGGCAATCGCAGCGAAAGCGAAACCAGCGGGTCGGTCGGCAGCGCCACATCGATGCGCCGAAGCAATTCATCGATGCCTTCGCCAGTTAACGCCGATACCATCACCGGTCCCTCATCATGCGTCATCTTTCCGTTACCGCTGATGGCCTTCAGGCTCTCTCTTTCTTCCGCCGTCAACTGGTCCACCTTATTCAGCACTCGCAATATCGGCCGGTCGGCCACCCCAAGTTCTTCCAGAATCTTATGCACCTCTTCATCCAGTTCATCGTGATGCGCGTTGGATATATCGCTGACGTGCAAAATCAGCGCCGCTTCCTGCACTTCTTCCAGTGTCGCGCGAAACGCCGTCAGCAAACTCTTCGGCAAGTCACGTATGAATCCCACCGTATCCGAAACCAGCACCCGTCTGTTCGATGGCAATCGCACCGCCCGAATCGTGGGATCCAGCGTGGCAAACATCCGCGCCGAAACAAGCACCTCTGCCTGGCTTAGCGCATTAAATAGCGTTGACTTCCCCGCGTTGGTATAGCCCACCAGTGCAATCGTACCCAGCGGCACGGCATTCCGCGCTTCCCGCCGCAAGGCCCGCTGTTTGCGCAAATCAGCTATGCCCGTTTGAATCTTGCTGACCCGGTCTCGAATCCTCCGCCGGTCGGTTTCCAATTTCTTTTCGCCAGGCCCGCGAACGCCAATGCGTCCCGCTCCCCCCGCGCCGCCTGCCCCTCCGCCTCCACTCTTGCCTCCCAACCGCGACATCGCCGTGCCCTTCCCGGTCAGCCGCGGCAGCATATAATTTAATTGCGCCAGTTCTACCTGTAGTTGCCCTTCCCGGCTTCGCGCATGTCGCGCGAAAATATCCAGAATCAGTTGCGTGCGATCGATCACCCGCCGCTCCGTCAACTCCTCAATGTTCCTCTGCTGCACCGGAGAAAGATTGCTGTCAAAAATAATCAGTGGGGCTTGGTGTGCATTGGCCTCCGCGCGAATCTCATCGAGTTTCCCGCGTCCCACCAGTGTCGCCGAATCCGCGGAATCACGTACCTGGAACACCGTACCAACAATATCCGCACCAGCACTTTTCGCCAGCTCCACCAACTCCGCTAACGACACTCGTCCCTGCTCGCCCGCGGGCATTCCCGGAAATCGTGGCGCTCTCTTCCAGCCCACGCCCACCAGCAGCGCGCGTTCTGCGTTCGAAACGTTATGTTGTGGTGTCTTCGTCAAAAAGTGCGACCTTGCAGCATCACGGAAACAATAGCGGGGGGATCTTGCTCATCTTCCCGATTATACCCCTTCGCTTTTTCAACTGCGACTGCCGACCTCAATCTCTTTGCTGACCCATTCGCAAATATCGCGCTGTACCTCGGCATCATCCCCCGGCCCCGTAAACCATCTGATCGACTTGTCTTTCCTAAACCAGGTCATCTGCCGTTTAGCATACTGTCGCGTAGCCAGCTGAATTGCTGTACGTGCTTTCTCCATTGTAAGTTCCCCGCGCAGCACCTGCGCCATTTCCCCATACCCAATGAAGTCAAAAAATTTAGCGTTCTCTGCGACCCCTGAGTCGAGCAATCCCCTAACTTCAGCAAGCCATCGACTCTCGATCATCGCGTCCGTACGCGCATTTATCCGCTCGTGCAGCATCTCCGGCGAAGGCATCAACCCGATCTTCACCGCCCGCCATCCCTCCAATGGTTTCCGTCCTGCGCGATGAACCTCTGAAATTGGCTTGCGCGTCAGGACGCAAACTTCAATCGCCCGTATCAGCTTTTGTTCATCGGTCGGCGCAATTCTAGCCGCGGTTTCCGCATCCATCCGTCGCAACACGCGATGTAAATGCGTGCCACCGTTTTTCTTCGAACTCGCCTTCAATCGCTCGCGCAATTCCTCCGAACGTAGCGGCAAGTCCGCTAATCCCTCCAACAGCGCCCGCATATACAACCCCGTCCCCACCGCAAGAATCGGTAGCTTCGCTCGCTTATGCAGATCTTCCAGGACCATTAGCGCCAGATCGCGATAGCCGCCCGCACTCGCTGCCTCCGAAGCATCCAGCACATCGATTAAGTGATGAACGACGGCTTGCCGCTCCTCCGCCGTTGGCTTCGCCGTCCCAATATTCACGCCGCGATAAAGCTGCGTCGAATCGCAAGCAATAATTTCCGCCTGGAACGCGCGCGCCAGCGCCACCGCCAACGCGGATTTGCCTGACGCCGTTGATCCCACCACAACAAGCAAAGGCAAATTCGCCAACTCAGTTTTATTCATGGAAAAAAGATGTGCCGCGCGCGAAAAAACAGCACCAGCAGCACAAGGAACGCGAGCACCAGGCTGCCCACGATTTGTTGTCGCAACGGTTTCACCGATATTTCACTGATACGCGGATTCGATTGGCAAATTGTACAGGAAGTAAAAGCGTAGTTCGATATATGGCCCGCTGAACGCCGGAGGCAAAGGCTCAAATGGATTCGACGAGCGGATTGCCGACACCGCCGCCCTGTCTAGCGGCTCTTTCCCGGACCCCAGCAATCGCGTTGGCTCTCCGGTGGGAACACTGCCATCGCGCATGATGCGGAATTGTAGCGCGACCCGGCCACGGTCGCCCAACTGCGCCGACTCCGGCATCACCGCATACCAGTTGCGTCGCACACTGGCCACCACCCGCTTCATGTAATCGCTGAAATCCACGCCTTCCGTCGGCGTAAGAATCTCGTAACCATTTCCATAGGTCCCCGCGCCTTGGCCGGCCCCGCCTCCGCCTGGCGAAGGAGCAGAACGCGGCATCGGACCAATCACTGCTCCAGAACGTCCGCCACTATTCTGGCTTCTCGTGGCCTCATTCAACGATTCCCGCAGCGAGCGGCTCGGCGAACTCTGCGGCAATTGCAAATTCGGCTGTGGCAAAGGCGTATCCGGAGTTTCCAATTTCAGCCCAGGCCTGGGCGTATCCACCTTAGGCGCCGGCGCGGTCGTTTGCGGTTCTGGCGCCACAGCATTTTTCTGTGGTATTGGCGCGCTTGGCAACTCCTTCAGAGGTTTCGCCGGAACCGGTGCAGGGGTTGGCGCTGGCGTTGGCTGAACCACAGGTGGCGCGACTTTTCTCAACACGCGCGGATCCACATGTACCGCCGGCGGTCGCTGCACGGGTCGCGGCGACGGCTTCGACGCTTCGAATGCCCCCGGCGGCAACAACAATGTCAGTTGCTTCCGCGCAATATCCACTTCCTCCGCCGTCGGTTCATGCTTCGGAAATAATCTCGCCTGTAACAAAATTGCCGCAATCAGCGCAACGTGCAGCACCACTGAAGAAATCCGCGTGATCAAATCCGCTCGAGCTTTTTCCGGCGACGGGGGCGACACCATCAAATGCGCTTCGCCCGTCGTGAAAATGTCCGGATCAACCAGGTCGGTATCCACCACCGGCAACGTCGCACTCGGCTCCGGAGGCGCCGAGTTCTGCGGCACCGCAATCCGCTGATCCATTTCCGTCACTTGCAGCGGAATGGAAACGTCCTCCACCACCGAGTACGCTTCGCGCTGTATATCGCGTGGCACCACCACTCGCGCCGCGATGGATTGCAACGGCAAATTTGTCGGAATGTTGGAATGCCCGTTCAGCGCGACGATTGGCAGCATCGCCGGTACCAGCGTGCGCTCGTCCATTGTCGTCGGACGCCGTCGCGCGCTCGCCGCCAAATCCTCTGCTGCGGGTAAGCGAGCGTCCCGGGGTACAAGTGTGCGTTCAATCATATTTAGGCTGGCTTACTTGCTGTGCGTGTAGCCAGTTGGACGCGCTCCGCGTGCTCCTGGATGCTTGTCATTACTCGTCCCGCCAACTCCAGTGCCGCGCGCCCCGCCGCTCCATTCACCCGCGGTTCCTGACGTGAGCGCACCGACTCTACAAACGCGTCCAACTCCGCATGCAAAGGCTCAATCGCCGGCGCTGGCAACTT
>JAUTXJ010000365.1 GCA_030838075.1 Acidobacteriaceae bacterium | reverse complement strand
AAAAACCCCTGCAACGTCTGGTGGAGCTGGCGGAGGGAATTGAACCCCCGACCCTCTGATTACAAATCAGATGCTCTACCAGCTGAGCTACGCCAGCACGCTCAAACCGAGTAAGGATAGCAGAAGCTCGGGGAGGATTGCAAGCGCCGTTCGAGCACGCCGGGGGCCACGACTGTGGATAATCCTAACTGACGCCTCCGCATCGCCACTAGCCAGTCCGGTATCGCATAACCGGATTGCTTTAGGGGCTTCTTTCACATGCTTGGGTCCCGGTGCGCCGGTCCCGCCGAAGCCTCACTTAATATATAACGTTACTATGGAATTGAACTCTACCCCGCCCCCAACTCCTCTACTAACACGGAAGAAAGCCCGACTCATCGCTTGGGCTGCCGCCGCGGGTTTGGTTGTTGTATCTGTGCTCGCTTATTTTGTTTGGTTCGACCGAGCAGGCCCCAGCCGGGATGCGCTTATGGCTTTGATGCCCGGGGAAGCTCGCGCGGTACTTTTCATCGATCTCACTGATCTTCGCCGGGAGCCATTTTTCGCTGACTTGCTTGCCTGGGCGCCCAAGCCCGAGGCTGACCAAGAATACCGTCAATTTGTTCGGGACACTTGTTTCGATTATGAAAAGGATCTCGATCAGTTGGCTCTGGCGTTTGAACAGCAAGGCACGCAAAAGACTTTTTATGCGGTGGGCACCGGCCATTTTGATAGGAAAAAAATCAAGGCCTATGCGGCAAAAAATGGTGCGGTACAGAATTCTGGCGGCGCGGAATTTTTCTCTTTGCCAATTGCAAGCAGCTCTGCGCGACTTTCATTCGTGTTCCTGAAGAAGAATCGCATCGCATTTACGAACAGCAGTGACATTGGGACGTGGTTGCACAGCGCGAAAGCGAAGGATGACGGTGAGTGGCGGGAACGATTGGCGCGTGTGGCCGGCTCTCCCGTTTTTGCGGTGATGCGCAATGAGGCTCTGAGAGAGGCTTTTAGCGCTGATCCCGCCTCGCAGGCTTTGGCGCGAAAAGCTACCGGAGGATTGTCCTCCCCGCAACTATCGTCACTGCTCGCCCAGTTGCAGTGGCTCACCGTCGCGGGGAAACCGGAAAACAATAAGTTGCGTGTGTCTCTAGACGCGGAAAGCGTGGAAGACAAAAATGCTCAGCAACTTGCGGATTTGTTGAATGGCATTGTGCTGCTGGCGCGCGCTGGACTTAGCAACATGAAAGGTCAGCAACAACTCGGCTCAGCCACCCGGCAGTCTTACCTGGCACTGCTAAAGAGCGTCGAGGTTTCACGTATTGATCGGCCGGATACCAAATCTGTGCGGCTGATGTTTGACGTTACGCCGGATCTGCTCAAGGCTGCGCCAAATTATGCACCTGCGGGCGCTCTGTTGAAATGATCACAGAAAATGGAATGACTGGAAAAGGCCCCACCCTTGTAAAAATCGCAAGGATGGGCCACCCCGAATCCTCAATGACGCAGTGATGAAGTTCCAGTAGCCGTTCCGATTGCCTAAAGGTCGAGGGGCTTAAGTGGAACTTGCTGCGAGGCGACTAACAGCTGGCCAAGAAATTCGAACCCTGCTGGGCGGCGGTTCAGGGCTTCTTCAGCCGATAGCCGCACCAAGTCGGGATTATTGTTTTCTTGCGATACGTGAGCGAGGACTAGGTAGCGGGCATGGCCGTCAAAACCTTCCGGATCACAAAGATATTCGCTGACCGCGTGATTGGAAAGATGACCGGTGCGGCTGAGAACTCGTTGTTTCACGACCCAGGGATACGGGCCAACTTTTAACATGTCGAGGTCGTGATTGGATTCTAGGAGCAGACAATCGGAATCGCGCAGATGAACTTTGACGAGTTCCGGCATGTACCCCAGATCGGTAACCAGCGCCATCTTGGCGCCTTGACAGCGAAACGTGAAGCCGATGGGGTCGACGGCATCATGCGGAATCGCGAAAGCGTGCACTTCGATATCGCCGACCATGAAGCGCTGGCCGGCATGAATGGTTTCAATGCCTACAATGCGTTTGCCAAACGTTTCGGGGAGGCACCGGCGCAGAGAATCTAGGGTTGGCTCGGTAACGTATAAAGGAGCTTTCCAGAGCCCCAGCATTTTCGGCAAACCGTTGCAATGATCAGCGTGTTCGTGGGTGATAAGGATGCCGTCGAGGTGATCGACGGTCATTTCGATGGCGGCAAGCCGCGCAAGAGTTTCGCGTTTGCCTAAACCAGCATCAATCAGGAGTCGGGTGCGCGCCGTCTCGAGTAAGGTGAGGTTGCCCGAGCTGCCAGACGCCAGAATGGATACCCGTAAGCCGATCGATACTCTCCAAAAACCACAGCGAAACAAGAGCGAAGATGAATTTCGAGCATGATGGCAGAGAGTACTGAGAAGGTCAACGATTTATGGTGAAAAAGTTCGCGAATTGCTGAGGAAATTGCGTTAGCGCTCTGGAAAATGGTGGCGCGCTAGCAGGCTAATCGAGCACGGTCGAGCGCGAACCCGTTTAGATTGCCCAACACCGTGACTGCAGTATCCTCGGCGCGAAAATATTGCCGCGCCAGAGCCTGCAATTGCTCGCGGGTTACCGCTTCGATGGAGTCAAGGATTTCGTCCAAGGAATAAAACTTGCGGAAATACAATTCCTGGCGCGCGAGATTTGACATACGAGCGCTAGTGGACTCGAGCGAAAGCATCAACGAGCCTTTGAGATGATTTTTGGAGCGCGTGAGTTCTTCTTCGGTGACCAGGGATTTTTTCAGATCGCGAAATTCGCTGACAATCAGGTCTAGCACCTGCCCAACGGTTTCTTTGGCGGAGCCGGCATAAACAGTAAGCATGCCCGCGTCGGAATAGGGAGTGATTTCACTGAAGACCGCGTAGGCCAGGCCGCGCTTTTCTCGAATATTCTGGAATAACCGCGAGGACATGCCGCCACCTAAAAGATTATTCAAGACGGCGATGCCGAAGCGATCCTCATGACCCAGCGGAACAGACGGAACGCCAACGCAAAGATGTACCTGTTCGAGATCGCGCTTTTTTTCTAGGTGAATCGGAGCTTCGGTGCGGGGAGCGATATGCGGGGCATGCTGGCCGCTCGGTTGGAGATGGCCAAAATCGCGAGTGACCAGGTCGAGGACTTGTTCGTGGGCCACATTGCCCGCCGCGGTGATCACTAAATGATCTGGAGCAAACCATGAGGCGAAGCGGGTTTTTAGCACCTGACGCGTAAAATTTTTTACTGTTTCGGGGGTGCCGAGTATGGGGCGCCCTAGCGGGTGCTCGGGCCAAAACCCGCGAGTGAAAACTTCGTGCAAAAGATACTCGGGGTTGTCCATGTCCATCTTGATTTCTTCCAGGATGACTTGCTGTTCCTTGGTGACATCTTCGGAATCAAAATTGGGACGGAGAACCAGATCGGCGATAACGTCGAAGGCGATGGGAAGATGTTCGTCAAGGACTTTGGCGTTGAAGCAGATTTGTTCCTTGGAGGTGAAGGCATCGAGCATGCCGCCGACCGAATCCATTTCGCGCGCAATCGCCTCGGCGGAGCGGCGCTCGGTACCTTTGAAAACCATATGCTCGATGAAGTGGGCTAAACCGTTCTCGTCGAGCGCTTCCCGGCGGGACCCGCTGCGAACCCAGACGCCGATGGAAACGGAGCGCACGTGCGGCATATTTTCGGTAATGACCACCAGGCCGTTAGGCAGGGCGTGCTTTTTGATATCACGAGTTTCTGTGGGCATTACCTGATTGTGACACAGGCAGGCGAAGCATGGCGAGCGATGGCGCTCCGAGCCCGTTTTGGAAGGTAAAGCAGACTACAGAAGTTTCTCGGCGGGATTTAATTCACCGTATTCGCTGGTGTAAAAGAGCGGCACGTCGGCGTAGGTGCCTTTATCACGCTGGTAGACTTCGCAGCTGTCGAATGGCTTGGAATAGACATGAATGCTGACCGCGCGCTCATTAAATTCAGGGGCGTTGATCACTTCATGAACCGGTTCAAGCGGATTGACGTAGGAAGGATGCGTAGCGTCCATTATGTAGGCGTCAGTGGGAACGATCTTGCAGGTGCCGCGCGAAGAATCGCGATGATCGACATGATAATTTTGCACGCGCAGGCGGCCCACAGGCACGGACATCCAGCAATTCTGATCACGATGGTTATGCACGCGGCTATGCTGGCCGATTTCCCAGCAGACAGTCATGCACTCGAATACTTCGTTTTTGAAAATCAGGTTACGAGTGTAGCTGCCTTTAGAGAAATAGCAATATTTATGGATGGTTTCCGGGCGCACGGCGTGGCGCAGAATGTAATCCTGGACGGTTTCGAGAGAGAAATCCTTGGCCGGAATAGCCGCGAGACCTTTAACCCAGTCCTGAATGTTGAGTTGTTCGGCCGCGATAGTGTCGGCTTTGGGTCCGGTTGTTGAGCCAGCCATGGAGCCCTCCAAGGCGATGCTGCTAAAAATTCGTCACTTAGAATTATAACGCCGTTCTTGTGTAGTGGCGTGGGCTGACGAGACGGTGAGGGTTGTTCGGAGTATTCTTGAACCTGGAGTTGACTAGGCGTGAGTGTTTCGCAAAACAATGAATTGCTTGGGAAGACCAAGGAGGAATTGCGCGAACTGTGTGTGTCGCTGGGCGAGCCCGCCTATCGCGGGGAGCAGATTTATCGCGCGTTGTATGCGGAAAGAAAATTTGATCTGGAGCAGGTCACCAACTTGCCGGCGGCGTTGCGCGAGCGTCTGAGCCATGGGGCGGGAATCAGGCTACCAGAAGTGAAGAAACGATTTCAGTCCGTGGATGGGGCCATCCGTTACCTTTTCGAGTTGGGACCGAACGAGAAAGACAAGACGCGCGCGGCTTCCGTGGAAGCGGTATTCATGCCCAGCGAGGGGCGGCAGACCATTTGCGCTTCGACGCAGGCAGGCTGCGCGGTGAATTGCCAATTTTGTTTGACAGCGCAGCTGGGATTGATTCGCAATTTATCGCCGGGAGAAATCCTGGCGCAAATACTGATCGCACTGGAAGAGAACAAAGACACGCTGGTGCCGCACACGAATATTGTGTTCATGGGGCAAGGCGAACCACTGCTGAATTATGACGCGGTACTGACGGCGTGCAGGATTTTGCAGGATCCGAACGGTGTAGGGATACCCGCGAAACGAGTGACGATTTCGACGAGCGGGATCGTGCCGGGAATCGAACGGCTGGCAACGGAGAGCGAGCGGCCAAAGCTGGCGATTTCGCTGAACGCATCTAACGACGCGCAGCGCGACGCGCTGATGCCCATCAATCGCAAATATCCGCTGGCGGCGTTGCTGGGAGCTTGCCGAAAATATCCGTTACGCAGCTGGGAATTTCTGATGTTTGAGTACGTGATGCTTGGCGGGATTAATGACACGCTAGCGGATGCGAAGCGGGTGGTAAAGTTGCTTGCGGGACTGAAATGCAAGGTGAATTTGATCCCTTGGAATCCGGGAGATTTGCCTTACCGGGAGTCTTCGGAGGAAGCCATCGCGGAATTTCAGGAGCTTTTGATTGATCGCGGCATTGTAACTTTTGTGCGCCGTTCACGCGGGCGGGATGTAATGGCGGCTTGCGGGCAATTGGCGCTGCTGAACGACACGCCGATTGAGAAAAGTAGTTCAAATCTGATTACGCTGTAGGAGTCCGAACGATATTTGCAGGTGATTTATTTTAGTGCGCGATTATTTTCTGCTCGACTTATTTTCTCCTCGAATGCCTATCACTGACATCATGCGGCCGCTTTCGCTGCCCTGTTTGCGATAACTAAAAAGCAGATCGGGGCGGCACGCAGTGCAAAGATCACTGACAAAAATATTTTGCGGGCGGAGGCCCGCGGACAGCAATTGCGCGCGATTCGCTTTACGCAAATCCAGGCGAACATTCTTTGGCGGTGGTTGATGGCCGGGCGGAAACTGGTTGAGCCATTGCAGCGGATTGGGCTCGTCACCGGTGCGTAACTCGTCGAACCATTCCGGAGCATTTGCAAATTGGGAAAGAAAAGCGGCGGCGACCTCCGTGCCGACTTCATAGCAGCATCCTCCAATGGCGGGGCCGATGGCCGCCAATAGGTCGCTCGGATTTGTTTTGAATTCCATTTTCATGCGGCCGATGGTTTTTTCCACGATGCGCTGGAGTGTGCCACGCCAACCGGCGTGAACGGCCGCGACGGAGCGCTTTTTGGGATCAAGCAACAAAATTGGCACGCAATCGGCGGTTTGAACGCTTAGCGAAAGGTTTGGAGTATTGGAAATAGAGGCGTCCCCGCTGCAGGGCTCCTTCGGCGTCGAAGAAAAATCGCACACCACGTCGGAATGAAATTGCTTTAGTGAAACGAGAGCGAATTCGTTGGCATTAAGTGCGGATTGAAAGAGTTTGCGGTTCTTCTGAACGTTTTCGCGAGCATCCCATTCCGTGAATCCGAGATTCAACACTTTGCTGCCGTTGAGAGGACTGACTCCTCCTTGAGAAATACTGAAGCCGTGGGCCAACCAGGGGAATGCGCTAAACGCCGGGACCTGAAGAAAGCCTATACCGTTTTCAGATGTGCGGAGTTTCCAAGCTTCGCGCGAGGCTTGCGGCTTATTTCTGGCCGCTGGCGTTCTCAACAGCGTTTTTGTCTTGGTGGGCGTCATCTGAATGGTCCCAGTATAATCGCGGTGGGACTGGAACTGCTTGCTGGAGGCCTCTTGATTATCGGGACGGGTGTGGACATCGCGGAGGTGCCGCGTATACGCAGCACTATAGAAAGACGCGGCGAGGCGTTTTTACGACGAATTTACACGCCAGCAGAAAGGGCTTATTGCGAGCGATTTAAAAATAAATTTGAGCGGTACGCCGGGCGGTTCGCGGTGAAAGAGGCGGCGATGAAAGCGTTAGGGACCGGCTGGTCGCATGGAGTGCGCTGGGTGGATCTGGAAGTTATCCGGGAAAAGAGTGGACGGCCAACGTTGGCGATAAAAGGCGAAGCAGGAAAGATCGCGGCGCTCTTAGGGGTGAAGAATATTGCCGTCAGCATTACTCACACAGAAGATCAGGCGCTGGCACAGGTGATCTTTGAAGGTTAAAACTTTTGCTTTATGCGAATGCGCTAATGGTCAGTTCACTGTTGTTGATCGATTCTGCGGGCTCTGCGATCAAATCATTTCCTTCAACAGCTGTGACACGAACATTCAGCCATTGATTGGCGGGCCAACGGCCGCGCAACCGTACGCGCAAATAATTGCTGGATAATGCCCGGGTGTGTGCAGATTCACGGTCCGGAAATATTTCATCCGCCGTCGCTTGCTCTTCCCGTGCGTCTTCCTTTGCCGAACGTAAGGTAAGCACGCGCAATTCTGTTCCGATTTGTTCATTGCGAAATGCCGCGGACTTTTTTTCACCGCGGGCGCGCAGTTCCCGGGCGCGGCTTTTGATAACTCCCGCGGGAACTTCGTTGGCAAGCGCGGCGGCCTGCGTACCGGGCCGCTTGGAGAAGGAGAATACGTGAAGATAAGTGAGTGGAAGGCTTTCGATGAAGGCGAGCGTGGTGGAGTGGTGTTCGCCGGTTTCGCCAGGGAATCCGGCGATGACGTCAGCTCCAATTGCGGCGTGGGGCAAATGTTCGCGGATTAAATGGGCGCGGCGGGCGTAGTGTTCTGCGCGATACCAGCGATGCATGGCGGCAAGGATGCGATCCGCACCGCTTTGCAAAGGCATATGAAAGTGCGGGGCCATGCGATCATTTGCGGCAAAAAATTCGATGAGGTCAGTGGTGACGTCCATAGGCTCGATGGAACTAACGCGCAAGCGTTCGAGGGGCGTTTCGTTGAGAATGCGGCGCAACAACGTTGAGAAAGTGACGCGAGGGCTGAGATCTCGACCGTAAGTTCCAATATTGATTCCGCTCAGAACGATCTCTTTTACACCTGAATCGCAGAGTTGGTTGATCTGCTGCAGTACCGTTTCGTTCGGCAGGCTGCGGCTTTTGCCGCGGACTTGCGGAATCACACAGTAAGCACAGCGAGAGTCGCAGCCGTCCTGAATTTTGAGCGTGGGACGGGTGTGATTTCCTTCGGCGTTGAATACAGGAGCACTCAAGAGCGGTTTGTGTTCGACGTCACCAGTCAAGATTTGTGCAGACGCTTGCGGCAGCGGGCTGGAATGCAATTTCAAGGAAAGAACGGGAACAAAATCTTTGGGGGCCGAGGCAATGGAAAGATTTTCGATGATTGTGGGCAATTCAGGCTTGTGCGAATTCCCTACCACCCAGGCCACGCCGGGGAGCTGAGCTACTTCTTCTGGGGCACGTTGGGCGTAGCACCCGGTGACAATTACGCGCGCAGTGTGATTGAGCGCGCTGATTTTTCTGATCGCGTCCCGGGCTTGCGAGTCAGCCGCGGCGGTCACCGTGCAGGTGTTCACGACCACGATATCGGCTGCGGTTTTGGCCGCTGGTTTGTAGCCACGTTCCAATAGTTGCACCTCAAGCGCGGCGCCATCGGCTTGCGTGGCGCGACATCCAAACTGTTCAATGTAAAAAGTCGGCATGATTCTTTAATTAGGTCGAGTGATTTTACAGCCGGTCCCAGGCCGGAATAGCCCACCCGAACGCCACATTTATTTTTTGATACCCTGCGCGGTGACAGCTTCCTCATAACCGCGGGGATGTTTCTGCTTCCAGTTCCACGCTGAGGAAATAATTTCTTCCAACGAGGAGTGAGTGGCTTCCCATCCCAGCATGGTTTTCAATTTTTCTTTGCTGGCGATAAGGACCGCGGGGTCACCCGGCCTGCGCGGAGACAATTGGCGCGGGATTTTTCTGCTGGTGACACGCTCCGACGCTTCGATGACCTCTAAAATGGAATAACCACGGCTATTGCCGACATTAAATGCTTCGCCGGCGACGCGTTCAATTTCCTGGAGCGCGCGGAGGTGGGAATCGGCGATATCGAGAACGTGAATATAGTCGCGAACGCAGGTGCCATCGGGCGTGGGGTAATCGGTGCCGAGGACTTGGACGTGGGGGATCGCACCGCTCGCAGCATTCAAAACCAGAGGAATCAAGTGCGTCTCGGTGCGATGCGCTTCGCCGCGTTGCTGCGATGCGCCCGCGGCATTGAAGTAGCGCAGCGTTACGTAGGCCAGTGCGGTATACGCGCGGTAATCGGCGAGGATCTGCTCGAATACCAACTTGGATTTGCCGTAGGGGTTGATGGGATTCTTGCGGTGATTTTCGGGGATGGGCACGATCTCGGGTTCCCCATAGGTCGCGGCCGTAGAGGAAAAGATAAATTTTTTTACACCGTGGCGAATCATGGCGTCGAGAAGATTTACGCCACAAGCAACGTTTGCGGCGTAGAAGGTACTGGGTTCGCGGACGGACTTGGCGACCAGCGCTTCGCCGGCGAAATGCATCACGGCGTCTATTTTGTGCTTGGCGAAGACATCTTCGATTTGCGAGCGCACGCCGAGATCCGCATGGCAGAAAATGGCGTCCTGAGGGACGGCTTCGCGATGGCCTTCCAGTAAACTATCCAACGCAATTACGCTTATCCCACGCGCCAGCAGGACCTCACTGCAAATACTGCCGATATAACCCGCAGCGCCGGTGACCAGAACGTTCAATGAATATTCTCCTTAGCTGCGCAGGAGCAGCCCAAAAACGAAGAAGCTAGGTGACGGCCATAAAAGCAGAAAAATGCCGACGTAAAACGCTAACAGAATGAGTGTAGGTTGTCAGTACCGCGGGTCAGGAATACCGCGGGCAAAGTAGGAAATGCTAGCTCTGGGCCATGCGGCGCTGGAAGGTCAGGAGGATCAGGTCGGCGCGGCGTCGAACGCCAAACTTGCTGAGCAAATTGGAGACGTGGAATTTTACGGTGCGCTCGGCAATGTTCAGACGGCTGCCAATTTCTTTATTTGAAAGATTTTCGAGGAGCGAATCGAGAACTTCCTGTTCACGGCGGCTCAAATTAGTGACGGAGTCGGATTTCAGGCGGCGACCCTGCCCGGTAAGTATGGAGTCCACGAAACCGGAAAGGAGTTGCCGGGGAACCCAGAAACCACCGATGGCGACTAAGGGCAAGGCTCGCGTGAGTTGCTCGCGGGCTTCCGCGTAGGTCAACAGGCCTTTGACGCCGAGACGAAGCAGCGCGTAACTGTTGGCTTCATTGTGTTGTTCACCCACAACGATCAGACGGGCTTCCGGAAAGCGTTCCATCAGGTTGGCCAGGAGAGCGCCAGTTGCAGGCTTGGAGGCATGCGCGTCGATCACGTAGACCTGCGCGGGGGGCGGCTCGAAGCTGCGAAGATCGGGAGCCAATGTCGATTCCAGTTGAGTGGAAATGACTTTGAAGTCCGCCTTGGCAAGAATGCGTTCAAATTCGCCGAGCACGAGTGGGTGGGGCGAGAGGATGCAGACGCTTAGTTTGGGAGCTGCCCGCTTGGTCGCCACAGTTTGTCTAGCCACAGTTTGCTTAATCAAGGTTTGCCTAGTCACGGTTCGCCTCATTGCAGCGTAGTGAAAAGTCGAGGACGGGGCAAGGCTATTGGCAAGAAGTGTTCTTGAACCGTTACGTAACGGCTACGAGGCATTTTGGCTCCAATAGACTGGCGACCAGCAAGGTGGAATCGCCATTCAGGGGCCCAAAATGGGCGTTTACTGGATGGGATTCGGTTCCTATGATGAACGCGGGTTAAAATAAAGAGACGGCGCGAACCTCTAAGGGCCCCACATTCTTAACGACAAAATGAGAGATTTCACCAAATCGGCGCAGCTTCTGCGGGAGTTACTTTCGCAGCGAATACTAGTGCTCGATGGCGCGATGGGCACCATGCTGCAGCAGTGCGACCTGACGGCGGAAGACTTCGGTGGAGCGGCGCTGGAAGGCTGCAATGAGAATTTAGTTCGTACACGACCAGATGTGGTGCTGGATATTCACAGAAAATATTTCCAGGCGGGTTCCGACATTGTTGAAACGAATAGCTTCGGTGGAGCGCCGATTGTTCTGGCGGAGTACGGATTATCGGGCGATGCGTACCTGCTGAATAAGCTTTCCGCGGAGTTGGCGCGGCAGGCCGCGGACGAACTGAGCACCAGCGGGAAACCAAGATTCGTGGCAGGGGCCATGGGCCCAACGACCAAGACCATTACGGTGACGGGTGGGGTTACGTTTGAGGAATTGCGCAGCGCTTATTACACGCAGGCACAAGGGCTGGTGGAAGGCGGCGTGGACTTACTGCTGGTAGAAACCTGCCAGGACACGCGCAACATAAAAGCGGCAATTCTGGCGATTCAACAACTTTCCAAAGAAATTGGCGCACAGGTGCCTTTCATCGTGTCAGTCACGATTGAGCCGATGGGGAGCATGCTGGCTGGGCAAACGGTTGAGGCCTTGTGGGCGTCGCTGAGACACGCCAAGCCGCTGGCGTTTGGCATGAATTGCGCGACCGGCCCGGAGTTTATGACCGACCACATTCGCACACTGAGCCAGCTGACCGATGCCTATGTATCGTGCTACCCGAATGCGGGTTTGCCGGATGAAGAGGGCAAATACCTGGAAACGCCGACGACCTTGGCTGCGCAACTGGAAAAATTTGTCGATCAGGGCTGGTTGAACTTTATTGGTGGGTGCTGCGGAACGACGGAGAAGCACATCCGAGCAATCGCGCAGATGGTGGAAGGCAAGAAGCCACGCCAACGGCCTGCGGAAACTCACCGCGCGATTTACTCGGGAATTGAAACCATCGAAGCGGATGAGCAAACGCGGCCATTGCTGGTAGGCGAGCGCACCAACGTGATTGGGTCGCGACTGTTCAAAAATTTGGTTGCCGAAGAAAAGTGGGAAGAGGCTAGCGAAGTGGCGCGGCGGCAGGTTCGCGGCGGCGCGCACATTGTGGACGTGTGCCTGCAAAGCACGGAACGCGACGAGAAAAAAGATATTGAGCCGTTTTACGAAAAATTGATTCGCAAGGTGAAGACGCCGGTGATGATCGACACCACCGATCCTTCGGCGATTGAGATTGCGCTTACCTATTGCCAGGGGAAGTCGATTATTAATTCCATCAACCTGGAGGATGGCGAAGAGAAATTCGAACGGGTGGTGCCGCTGGCGCACGATTTTGGGGCGGCCGTGGTGGTGGGTTGCATTGATGAAGATAAAGAGCAGGCGCAAGCGTTTACTCGCGAGCGTAAATTGGCGATTGCGGAGCGCAGCTACAAGCTACTTACCGAGAAATATGGCTTAGGCCCGGAAGATATTATTTTCGATCCGTTGGTGTTTCCTTGCGCGACTGGGGATGAAAATTACATTGGCGGTGCGGTTGAGACGGTTGAGGGGATTCGATTAATCAAGCAGGGGTTGCCGGATACCAGGACGATATTGGGCATTTCCAACGTGTCCTTTGGATTGCCGCCTGGCGCGCGCGAAGTGGTTAATTCGGTTTTTCTGTATTACTGCACGAAGGCTGGGCTCGATCTGGCAATCGTGAATACGGAAAAGCTGGAGCGGTTTGCTTCGATTCCAGAGCATGAAAGGCGACTGGCGGAGAATTTATTGTTCTCGCATCCGCCAACGAATGTGCCGCCGGATCATCCGCAAGCCGAACTATTAGCCAATGTGCCGAAGGATTGGCGACAGCAGAGTAAGGAACAAAAAGCGGCGGTAAATCAGTACTACATCGCGGCGATTGCGGAGCATTTTCGGACGGCGACCAAGAAACAAAAAATCAGCGCCGCGGATTTGCCGCTGGACGAACGGCTGGCCAACTACATTATCGAAGGCACGCGCGACGGGCTAGTTGCCGATCTGGAGCGCAAACGAAGTGAGGGAGCTGCGCCGCTGGATATTGTGAACGGGCCGCTGATGGCGGGCATGGCGGAAGTCGGGCGGCTGTTTAATGCGAATGAACTGATCGTGGCGGAGGTGTTGCAATCCGCGGAAGCGATGAAAGCGGCGGTCAGTCACCTTGAGCAATTCATGGAAAAGGCTGATACCGCGAAGCGCGGCAAGGTGGTGCTGGCCACGGTGAAGGGAGATGTGCACGACATCGGCAAAAATCTGGTGGAGATAATCTTCAAGAACAACGGATACGACGTTGTGAACCTGGGAATCAAAGTTCCGCCGGAAGAATTGATCAAGGCGTACAAACAGCATCACCCTGACGCGATCGGGCTGTCGGGTTTGCTGGTGAAAAGCGCGCAACAGATGGTGATCACTGCGAACGATTTAAAAGATGCGGGGATCATGGTGCCTTTGTTGGTGGGAGGCGCAGCGCTTTCCGCAAAATACACGCAAAACAAAATAGGGCCGTCGTATGGTCAGGCTGTTTTCTACGCGAAAGATGCGATGACTGGATTGCGGTTGATGAACGAGTTGATGGATCCGGGCACTCGCGATGAGGTGATGCACCAACATACGTTCTCCGGTAATGGCGTCAGCGTTTCGACGAAGGTGGCGGTGAATGCAGTGCCTGCGGTGGCGCGTTCACCAAAAGTTCGCGCGGATTTGCCGATACCAGCGGTGGCGACGCTGGAGCGCAAGGTGCGATTGGTTCCTGATTTGAAAGAAATCTGGAGCTACATCAATCCTTACATGTTGTATGGCCGGCATCTGGGTTTTCGCGGGGATTTTGTGAAGCGCTTTGTGGAGCGCGAGACGAAAGCCGTGGAGTTGTATGAACGCATGGAAGAGGTGAAAGCGGAAGCGGCGCAGTTCATGAAGGTGCGCGCCGTGTGGCAGTTCTTTGAAGCTGAGGCAGAAGGAAATTCGATACGGCTCTTTGCGCCGGGCGAGAGCGAAGTACTGCATACCTTTCAATTTCCGCGGCAACGAGTGGGCGACCAACTCTGTTTGAGCGATTATATTTTGCCGGCACGCAATGGGAAACGGGATCACCTGGCGTTGTTTGTGGTGACAGCGGGCGAAGGCGTGCGGAAACGTTCAGAAAAAGCAAAAAATGACGGGTATTACTTTAAATCGCACGGTTTGCAGGCTCTAGCGATTGAATCGGCGGAAGCTTGCGCGGAGTGGCTGCATCGCAGGATACGCGAAGATTGGGGCTTCCCTGATCCGCCGGATTTGACGATGGCCCAACGATTCACTTCGCGATATCGCGGAAAGCGCTACAGCTTTGGATATCCGGCTTGCCCGAACCTGGAGGATCAAGTTGGATTGTGGCAATTGTTGAAGCCGGAGGAAATCGGGGTGCAATTGACCGAGGGTTTCATGATGGATCCAGAAGCAAGTGTGAGCGCAATGGTGTTTCAGCATCCGGACTGCACTTATTTCAGTGCGGGTGAGGGCGAACAAACCAGAGATTAGAGATTGGAAGTTAGAGGTTCCGTGATGATCCGAGAACACCAATAAAAGCGTTGGGACTGCGGTAGGCAAACACGGCCGTGAGAGGTAATCCGGTGGGAGCTTGCAGCCCAAGGGGCAGGCGATCTGGCGCAGTTCGCTGTATTTAAGGGCCTTGCGGTCAGCGAACAACGCGGGTCGATACGTAAGAATCCAGACCACATTGCGGGTTGCACGAAAGCTCCCAACCTCTGAATTCAAGACGCCGTGGCGCGATCCTCGCGGATCACTCGAAATCCAAGGCGCAAAGTAACGTATACATTCAATGGGGGACTCGGTCTTTTTCGCGTGGGCGGGGGTTGAGATAAAGTTTGTTCGGCAGAGCGGGCAACAAGTTGCCACTTTGTGAGAAAGGAAGCGTTTAATCGCAACGTGTGGATGGCCCAGTTAAATAGCAAGTTGTTTTATATGAGAGGCTTGGCGATTTAAGTCGGGCCATTTGGCAGGCGCGACTGGTACTAGACGTGCACACCGATAGGCGCGCACACCAACGCATTGAGGCAGAACAAAGACCCGATTTTGCGTGTTTGACGGTATATGGGCTAAATTCCGTTTCTGTGACACATTTACAGTCCGGCAAGCGGTATATACACTTAACAAGCCCGGGACCTTGCGGGCCGGTCCTAGCAATCTCACTCGAAGGCCTGGAGAATACAGATGATGCAAAGAAATTTGGTGGGCCTGATTATCGCTGCAAGCTTATTTTCAGGTCTTGGGCCGTCGGTGATTCAGAGCGCAACCCAGGACAACGGTACGGCCCCGTCCAGCCAGTCGCCTGCGGCTAATACGGTAGCAACCGATCCTGACTATAAAATCGGTGCACAAGATATGCTTAGGATTGACGTTTGGAAGGAACCGGACATCTCGCGGGTCGTACCAGTTCGCCCCGATGGTAAAATAACGCTCCCGCTGGTAAACGATGTACAGGCTTCTGGCCTTACGACGACGCAGCTGGCCGCGAAGATCGCGGAAGGCTTAAAGAAATATATCACCAGCCCACAAGTAACTGTGGGTGTGACGGAAATCAACAGTCGCAGAATTTTCGTATCAGGGGAGGTTGCGCACCCTGGGGCTTTCCCGCTACTGCCGCACATGACGGTATTGCAAGCACTCTCCAGTGCCGGCGGATTTACGCAATTTGCGCGGGAGAAGAAGATTTACATACTGCGGATGGAAGACGGAAAACAGGTGAAACATCCGTTTAATTACAAAGAAGCGGTTTCCGGCAAGAACGTGGAGCAGAACATCATCCTCGAAGGCGGCGACATAATCGTAGTGCCGTAAAGGAACGAGATGAAACTTCGGATTAGATCGGTTCTCAGGAGCGCTGCTGTTGTTGGCATGATTTGTAGCTCGTATGCCGCTCACGAAGTGTGCGCACAGGACCAACCACAAGAAGAAAATGGCAAGCCGAGGCCTGCGGCGCATGCACCGCTTATCGACCCTAACGAACAAGATACCACCACCGATCCAAATGCACTGACGCCTGATAATTCGCCACTAACGGGCATCCAGACTCCGGGAGTCGGTAACGTCGAGTTTCGGCACAGCTATTGGGTTCCAGGCGTACAGGTAGCCAACACTGTTCAAAACGGCGGGAGTGGGGGCGGCTGGTCCGACACAACATACTTGGCAGGCAACTTAAGTTTATCGGAGGCTTGGGCGCACTCGCGTCTCGGTCTTAACTATGCTGGCGGCGGGTATTTTTCCAACCAAAACGAGGGGAACGGTACCTACCAGCAACTCGGATTTGTGCAGGCCTTTAACTGGCAGCGCTGGCAGTTGCAGTTTTTTGATGATTTCGCGTACTTGCCGACAAGTCAATTCGGCTTTGGCGGGCTATCTGGTATTGGGGCGCCTGGCGTCGGTGGTTCGCTTTCGCCGGCCCCACCACTTATAAACGGGGTTTACCTACCCAACCAGACCGTCCTGCTTGCCAATGGACCTCGCTACAGCAATTCGTTTGCGGTGCAGGCGAATTTTGCAGTAAGTCCACGCGGATCAATCACGCTTATAGGTTCTTACGGCCTGCTGCGTTTCACCAACCCTGGAAATATTGATAACGACGATGAAATCGGCAGCATCGGATATAACTACGCGTTGACGAAAAAGGATTCGCTCGGCGTTTTGTATCGCTTCACGGCCTATCACTTCACGGGCCAGCCGCAAGCGATAGGCGATCACACCTTTAATGTGGCTTATGGGCGGAAGGTCACTGGCCGTCTCGGTTTGAGTCTTTTCGCTGGACCGGAGATAACCACTTTCCGGGTTCCGGTCGGCACCAAGACCCAGCAGACCAACTTGTCGTTAGGCGCCTCCCTCAATTATGCATTTGAGTGGGGCGGTGTCACGCTGGCGTACAACCACGGCACAAATGGCGGCAGCGGCATTTTGACGGGCGCTACCGGCGACAACGTAAATGCCAATGCCACTCGGCGAATCACGCGGGTTTGGAGCGCCCGTGCGAATTTGGGATACGGCCGCGAGCACGCCTTTGCCGCAGTTGGAGCTGCCGCGGCGTCATTCAACAACTATTATTTTGGGGTTGGGCTCGACCGTCCAGTAGGGCGCAATGCGCTTCTTTCTTTTGGTTACACGGCGTATATCGTGAATACCAACCAGGCAGCTTGCGGAGTCGGAATCGGGCTGTGTACTGCCGGCGGAACTACTACGCAACATCAACTGGCAGTTGGGTTTCAGTGGCACACTCGGCCCTTCGTCCTACGTTAAGCGTTTTGCCGAGGCACTGAAATCGGACGAGTCGGGACAGTTAGCAGTTAGAATTAGCGAGAATCAATCAAATGTATAAGAGCTACTTTGGCTTAAAAGAAAACCCCTTCAACGTCAATCCCGATCCTCGTTATCTTTATTTGACGAAGCAGATTGAAGAGGCTTTGACGGGCCTGATGTACGGCATCCAGACCCGCAAAGGCTTCATCACCCTGACGGGAGAAGTGGGCACCGGGAAAACTACCCTAGTGAACCGGCTTCTGGATTGGCTGCGGCAGCGGCGAACGCGTACAGCATTTCTTTTTAATTCGCGGATGAACACCAGCCACTTGTTCGATTTTATTCTGGCCGAGTTCGAAATTGTCTGTGAATCGCGCACCAAGAGCCAGCAACTGATGAAGCTGAATCAGTGGTTGCTGGAGCGCTACCGTGCCGGCGAAACGGCGGTTCTTATAATCGACGAGGCCCAGAACCTTAGCTACCCGGTGCTGGAAGAGATTCGTATGCTAACCAACCTCGAGACCTCCACGGAAAAACTTTTGCAAATTGTGCTTTCCGGGCAACCGGAACTTGAAGAAAAATTGAAGCTGCCGCAGTTGCGCCAGCTGAAACAACGGATCACGCTACGCTGCAAGACGGCGCCGCTGACCAAAGAACAGACCCACGCATATATCGCCGAACGGTTGCGAATCGCTGGCACCACCGGAGAGCAGATTTTCAGTCCCGAAGCGATGGACACCGTTCACATGTACTCACTGGGGATTCCACGGGTCGTGAATCTTCTATGCGAGCACGCCTTAATTAACACCTACGTGGAACAAGAACGGGTGGTCTCTCCAAAAATTGTGGAGGACATCGCGCGGGAATTCCAATTGGACGAGATAGAGCCCATTCCCCCTCCAGGATCTTCGCGGATCGACAACGACGTCTACAATTCAGAGACCTTCGTACAAAACCTGGGGGAAGCGCTCTCACGGTTTCGCGTTAGCTCCCCAGCAGTATCCTCAGCACGCGACAAAAAGTGAGCTTGCCGCAATCTGGCTGGTTGCCTGACATAGTTTAGAGCGGATGTTGTTGTTTGGTGTCTGAGTTGTCATGTATCGAAACGCGCATGAAAATCGCTCCCGAATTCCATCTCGTAGAAAACGTGTGACAATATTTTTGGATCGCAAAATACGCCATGTTGAATGAAATTTATTACTTTTTGAAACCGTTTCTACCCTGGTCAGTTCGGCTGGCTATGCGCCGAAAGCGGGCCAAATCTCGATCAGCGAGATACGTGGGCACATGGCCGATCGACCCGAAAGCCGGGGTGCACCC
>JAUTXJ010000308.1 GCA_030838075.1 Acidobacteriaceae bacterium | reverse complement strand
GTGCTGCTACTGAATCGCTGCGATAATCATAATCATTGGCTCTCGATTAATCTGCGTGGCATGCGCAGCAACCGCGACGGATATGGAGCTAAAGTTTCCGTGAATGGTCAGACTCGCTTCGCAACTTCGGCCGGAAGCTATGTGTGCGCGAGCGATAAGCGCCTTCACTTCGGCCTGGGCTCCGCCGAGAAAGCTTCCGTAGAAGTTCTCTGGCCTTCAGGTGCCAGGCAAGTTCTAAATGACGTCCGAATCGATCAATTTCTGGAAGTTCACGAACCGGAGCGCGGATGATTTTCCTTTTGCTCATAGCGCTCGCAGGCCAGGCCGCCACACCAGATGCTATGCAACACCTGCAAGCGGGCCTTGAAGCCCGCAAACAGCACCGGGTCGACGTCGAAATTACCGAGTTTCGCGAAGCTACGAAAATCGATCCTGCCTTAGCCGATGCATTTCTGAATCTTGGCGCCGCTTACATGGAGAAACACGATTACGGCGCCGCCATAGCCCCTCTAAAGCGCGCATTGGAACTTAGCCCCGACTTGCTGCCGGCCCACCAGTTTTTGGGTTACGCGCTGCTCGCTCAAGGATATGCCGCTGAAGCCATCCCGCATCTCCAGCGTGTTGGCGCGCAGGAAGCTTTGGGGATTGCGCAGATCGAAACCGGCCAGCTCACCGAAGCAGTCGCTAACTTTACCGCCACGCTTCCGCAACATCACGATGATCCTGACCTGCTATTTTACCTGGGCCATGCGAGTGGCTTGCTTTCCAAGACGGCCATAGACACTTTGATCGCCAATCATCCGGATTCCGCACGCGCCCACCAGGCGCTCGGAGAGAACTATTTAGTGCTTCGGCAAATGCCGCAAGCCGAGAAAGAATATTTGGAGGCGCTGCGTCTCCGGCCGGATTTGCCGGGGCTTCATCTGGAACTGGGCCAGGTCTACGCCAACTCCGCACAGTGGCCTAAAGCCGAAGCAGAATTTCGCGCCGAAGCAAAGCTGCAGCCTGGTAACGCGGAAGCCGCTTACCGCCTGGGCGCTGCATTGCTTCAGCAAGGAAACGCACGCGACGCCCTAGCCGAATTAAAACGTTCCAACCAGCTGAAGCCGGAGATGCCAGAGACCCTGTACTCCCTGGGCAAAGCCGCCTCCGCCGCAGGCGAAAGCTCCGTCGCCGAGGAGTCCTGGCTGAAAGTAATCGAACTGGAAAAGAATACTTCGCTCGCCGCTCAATCGTATTTCGGCCTTGCAGGCTTACATCGCAAACAAGGCAAGATCAGCCAAGCCCAGCAAGAAATGCATGAATTCCAAAAACTTCAAAGCACCATCGGCCCACCGCGTGCCGAGTAGCTAGCTGGGCAGTCGTTGTACGATGACCGACGGCAGAACTGATGCCTCTTGCAGTGTAGTTGTGTGAAGGGTAGAGTAGCAGCGATGTGGACTAGTGCCAACTCAAACCAGCTTTCGCCCTGCGCGTGTTGTACGTGTTGTACGTGTTGTACGCGGGTGCGTTCTGGCGTGGGAGGGTTCTTAGTCTAAGAATTTAGCTCCAATCGAGCCGTCGTTTAACCCACCGCCAGATTTGGCCGGTGGGTTTTTTGTTTTTATCGGCTCAGTTTTTCCCAGCTAGAAACGAAAGGTTCACAGAATGCCGGAATTGTTTGAAGCGGACCACGAAGTGGTCATCGCGAATGGGTCGGACGCGATCAGTGTGGAGAAAAAACTGAATCATCTTCGGTCATTGGAAGCAGACAGCATCCATATTTTGCGAGAGGCCACTGCAGAGTTTTCGCATCCGGTCATGCTCTACTCCATTGGCAAAGACTCTTCGGTGATGCTGCGTCTGGCGCAGAAGGCTTTCTTTCCAGGAAAGATACCTTTTCCTCTGTTGCACATCGATACGAGCTACAAGTTTCCGGAGATGATCTCGTTTCGAGACAACTATGCGAAGGAAATTGGCGCGGAGTTGATTGTTCATAGAAATGAAGAAGCCATCGGGAACGGTGCTAATCCATTTTCAGGACATGTCGAAGCGATATTGCTGGACCAGGATTACGTGCGTTGTAACAATCGGTGAAACAAAGTGTGGCTGGCTTGCCCGCGCTTCGTCCGCTTTGCGCATCCACGCGTGCACCCAGTCGTTTTGATTCGATCCCTCGGCGTTCGATCCACTTTGACTGTTGCCTTCACTCCCACTCAAGATTGCGACTGAACTGGCATCCGCGCATCCCCCGCCTTGTGGACCCGGGACAGCGGATGCGCATGGGCTCTCAGCTGTTTGCGCCATGGCCCGGGGCGATTGCGTAAACGTTTCCCAACTACCCAAAAGGAGAACGATAGCCAGGCAAATTCTCCACGCTGGCGTGCCCATCGCTACGTCCTTTCGTCTTCGAGGTCACCTTGATGCTGTACGTCGCGACAACGCTAGCGCGGGAGAACGTCGTACACTTCTGCCGGAATCTTACGTAGGCTGTCTGCATCCAGATTTAAATGCGCCGTGACCGTCTCCGGAGGAAGGCGCCTCATCCAGTTGTTAAGAGAAATTTCCTGAAATTCGCCCGTGGCGAACATTTCCAGAACTACCAGATCTGTATCGCCTGTGTTCTCGACATAATGGCCCGCGACCTTCGGCACAAAACCGACGTCATTTGCGTTGAAGTCCATTGTGTGCGCTCCTTCGTTTGTAAAGACCGTCATACGCGCCTTACCGCTGACGTAGTACTGCCATTCGGAATCGCGCGGATGCCAGTGCAGTTCGCGCAGACCACCCGGCTTAATGTTTATTAGGACCCCAGTGATATTTTTTGCTGCCGTGAAGACATGCGAGTCGACAACCCGAACTTCACCGCCGCTCGTGTGCTTCGTGGGAGTCATAGACTCCATCTTAAAGGTGTATTGGTAGGGGGATTCGACGCGACGCCCTCCAACCGCAGCCTTGTCCTGTGCCAAGGACGCGGGCAAATCTGCCGGAAAGATGTACAGATTCCTGTTTGGCAAGTTCTTAAGAGCGCTCTCCGGCAACCCAAAATTCTTGGACAACACCGATGGCGGCGTATGCCTCACCCAGTCGGAAAGCAGGAAGGTATTGTCTTCAGAAAACGTGCCTTGATTGAATATCAGCATGAATTCAGAACCAT
>JAUTXJ010000180.1 GCA_030838075.1 Acidobacteriaceae bacterium | reverse complement strand
CTTGTGGCGAACGACGACTCGAACCTCCGGCCCGCAAGGGCTCAACTTGCTGAACCGCCGTATGCGGACCCGCCTGTACGGTGGTGTGGGAGGGGCGAGCAGGTGACTGCTCCCCCTATCCCGATTGATTTTTTGAACTGGACAGGCCTACCCTAGCTCGGTCGCACGGATCAGCACGCATCAGAACGTTCGTGCGGTGGTTAAACACGAACCAAAAAATAATGCCATGGCATCAAAGCTTTGTCGGCTGAAACAATCATCAAATTTAGTCGGAGGCGCGCATGAGAAAGCTAACGGGTCTTTTTGCGGTTCTTTTGATTTTGCCGCTTGCGGCATTTGCCCAGGAAAGAGGCGGAGGTGGTGGGCATCCTCAAGGTGGAGGCGGTGGACATCCACAAGGAGGAGGCGGTCGCCAAGGCGGTGCCCCGGCTCAGGTGGGCGGCGGACACATCCCCGCTCACGGTCCTGCGCCTTCCCGCGGCTCAGCTCAGCCGCAGCGTGGTAATTCGGGCGGCGGACGTCAGGGTGGCGGCGCAGTCCAGGCACAGCGCGGCAACGATGGTGGCGGCCGCCCAGGTGGCAACCAAGGACGTCAAACGTTCCGCGACCAGCAAGGCCATCCCGAAGCCCCACACGTCCATCCGCAAGGCGATCAATGGGTCGGCCATGAAGGAGGCCGCAACGATGCGCGTTACCATCAGGATCGCGTTTGGGAACACGGACACTTCGGCGGTGAAATTGGCCGCAACCACATTTATCGCATCGAAGGCGGAGGCCGTGACCGTTTCTGGTTCGGCGGAAATTTCTGGGGCGTCGCGCCGTACGACTACGACTACACCAACGATTGGCTCTGGAATAGCGACGACATCGTAATCTACGACGATCCAGATCACCCAGGCTGGTATCTCGCCTATAACACCCGGCTCGGAACCTACGCCCACGTGCAGTACCTAGGCAACCAGTAGCCGTTGTCTTGAAGTTGCCGGATCCCCAGTTGAATCACCCCGCACGCTCGAATTCGCGTGTGGGGTTTTTGTTGTGCTGGAGAGAATGCGCGACGATACCGGTTTAATTTGAATCGTCGTTCCAAGAGACGATAGCTCCATGGAGCGGCCGAGCCGCAGTTTCTTGTGCGATTTCCTTGGCTTTTTCGACGGAGGGCCAGACTCCTGCGCCGGTGATGTTGTGATTATCTATGGTCTTGAGAACCAGTCGGACTCAAGCCTGTGGATGGTGTCGCTGCAAAAATCTGGAAAAATCTCTGGGTCCCCAAAACGCATCACGCAAGGGCAAGGATCGATTCTGCAGATGAGCGGGAGCGTGGACGGAAAAATAATCAGCTTCTTGAGCGAGCATCGGTCGCCGAGTATTTACATCGGCACGCTGGCTCCGGACGGCGCACACTTGCTTGCGAACAGGCGACTGACGCTCGATGAGAGTGCGAACGCAGCGACTTCCTGGACACCGGACAGCAAGGCAGTCCTGTTTAGTTCGGATCGAAACGGTACTAAAGAGATTTTCAAACAATCCACCGATCAACCGTTGGCGGAAAGTCTGATAGCTGGCGCACAGGATCTTTGGCAACCTAGATTAACGCCCGACGGTTCAGAGATCTTATATCTTTCTACTACTCAGTCCTCCAGCTCTGAAACTCTGTCATCCATTTTCGCCATTCCGATAACCGGTGGAACTCCTCGTTTAATCGTACAGGGCATCAGTATCTGGAACGTGCAGTGTGCGCGTTTGCCATCGACGATCTGTCTGTACAGCGTCGCAAGAGGAGATACCTGGGAAACGTTCCGGTTTGATGTGAGAAGCGGAAAAAGTACAGACCCCCCGCAAATCGATCCCCCGTGCAGTTGGAGTTTGTCGCCCGATGGCTCGCAACGAGCTATTGTCGCAAATAACAGCCATGGAGTGATCCAACTTCGATCCACCGCTACGGGCGAAAAGCGTGATCTGGTCGTAAAGGGATGGGACGAATTGAAGAACATCGATTGGTCCGCAGATGGAAAGAGCCTCCTGGTTGCTTGGGTTAATCGCGACCTGGACCATGCGTTGCTAAAGGTCGCGCTCGATGGCCGAGTTTCCGTGCTGCTTCGCTCAAAAAATGACGTCTGGGCCGTTCCATCGCCAGATGGGCGACTCCTAGCCATAGGAGAGTACACCATCACTAAGAATGTGTGGGAGATAGAGAATTTCAGATGATCAGAGTATGCGAGGTTGAAGTAATTCGATTTTGGCGGAGGGAAAAGAACTAAGGAATTCTGCGGCTGCCAAACAACTCAATCGTCGAATAAAGGAATGAAGAGAATCGCGTCAGGATACGTTCTAAGCAGCGAATTTCACGACTGGATTCAGGCACAAGGCGTCGAGATCGCCTGGACGAACCTCATGCCGGGTTAGAACCGCCATGCCGGCGGTTTGATGTTCTTCAAACGCAAATAGATTTCGGCCTGTGCGCGATGATGGGCCGTATGCGTGAATGTATACCATAGCGCCTCGCTCGCGAGCACCGGCTGGCCTCGGAATTTGTAAACCTGCTTGTTCCACTGCTCCGGCGGCATGGCATCTATCTCCTTGGCGCACTTGTCAAAAGAAATGGTGAGAAACTTGATGGCAGTCTGCTTATCCGTCGCGGGTGGCGTGGCGCTCGAGGATGGAATTGATGGTGGTGCCTGGGTTTCGGTCGCGCTCGCACAACTGTCCGAGTTCTGGGCCGCAATATGGACCATGAGCTGGCCGAAGTTCATCTCTTCCACAGTTGGTTTGAAATCGTAGCCCTCGGCGGGCCTGGCTTCCGCCACGGCCAGAGTAAACTCTTTGCTGATCTGCCAGTGCTTGGCGAAAAGAGCTTTGTGATCGGTCTCGGCGGGACTTTTAGGTGCAGCGGCCACGCCAGCCAGAAATGACAGACATAGGAAACCCATGAGTGTCGCTTTCATCGGATGCTCCTTAAAGCAGCATTTTCCTTTGATCAGAATTTTCGTTTTGCCCTCGAAAACGGCACCATAGTACACCCGTCTCGCTTTTTCGCGACCCCGTGAAACAATTTTCATTCGGAGCACTCCCGAAGCTTGACTCGGATACTAATCCCCGATAAGTCGCGGACTCGGAAACTGAGCCGATACTCTCGCGACACATCGTTTGCATCCCTACAATCCGTATGTTAACTTTGCGCGGTAAAGGGAAATCGCCCAAGAAGTTCGCGACGGTCGCCGTGCCACACACCAAACAACTCTCGCCCTCGCCTATCGGCGCTCCAAAGACCCTCGGTCCCTTAAGCGTGGAGGAGTCCGAGCTGCTCAGACAACTCGATCTTTCCCGCATGCCACGCCACGTGGCGGTCATCATGGATGGCAACGGCCGCTGGGCGCAACGCCGTCATCTTCCGCGAATCGCCGGCCACCGCTACGGCACCAAGACAGCTCGCACCACCATTGAGACTTGCGCGCGGCTCAACATCGAAGCTCTCACGCTGTACGCTTTTTCCGTCGAGAATTGGCGCCGCCCCAAAGTCGAAACCGATTTCCTCATGCAGCTCCTGCGCGAATATATCCGCAAGGAGATGCCGCTCATCCAGCGCAATAACATTCGCATGCGCTTTCTCGGCCGCATCGATGAGCTTCCCCTCGGTGTGCAGAAAGACGTACGCCAAGCCACCGAGCAGACCGCCGCAAACACCGGCATGTGCCTGTGCATCGCCTTCAACTACGGTGGCCGCGCGGAAATAGTCGATGCCATGAATGCCATCCTCGCGCAGCGCGCCGGCAACGGAATTAATGGCCATGCGACCAACGGTCACGCCACTACGAGACGCAACGGTCATGCGCCCGCGAAACAGAAAAACGGAGACGCGGGCGAACATGCGCGGTTCGACAGCAACGGCCACTTTCAGCGCATCACCGAAGATGAGGTTTCCAGTTACCTCTATACCGAAGGCTTGCCCGATCCGGATCTACTCATCCGCACCAGCGGAGAAATGCGCGTAAGCAATTTCCTGCTTTGGCAAATCGCCTACGCCGAAATGTACGTCAGCGATACATTGTGGCCCGACTTCAATCGCGCTCGCTTGCTCGAAGCCCTGGTGGAATTCCAAAAACGCGACCGCCGCTACGGCGGCCTGCAACAACCAAATTCCCCCGCCCGCTCTGACGAAGCCTCACTCGCCGATTCGCCCCACGCCGCCGGCAAATAATTTTCTTCCACATCTCGCTCATCCGCGGCATCCTCTTCGGCTGCCAATGTGATGTAATGTTCCGGCACTTATACAGGGGACTCGTCTTTCATGACTTGGAAAAGGGTGGCCACCGCCGCGGTATTAATTCCCGTGGTTGTTGGCCTCGTTTTGTGGGGTTCGACCATCGTTGTGGCGCTGGTGTTGGCGCTTGTGATGCTCCTGGCGCTCTTCGAATATTTTGCGCTGGGCGACGCCATGGGCCATCGCGCGTATCGATTCTGGACCGCCACTTGCGCACTGATTATTTTGTATCTGCAGTGGCTGACCACCGCGGTCCGCTGGGGAGAATTCGGCGGCCTTATTTACCCCTCAAGGTTAGTCTGGCTCCTTCACAGCTTTTTCCCCCGCGCAGAAGACGCCATCTTTCTTTTCGTGCTGGGAATTGCATTCATCACCCTGGCTACGAAGCGGCCCATCGTCGAGGCACTGCCTGCCGCGGGCATCAGTTCTAGCGGCTTGCTCCTCGTGGCTTTCCCCCTTACGTATGCAATCCGCCTCCATGCACTCGGCAGGGAAGGGCCGCGTCTGCTGCTTTTTGTGCTGGTGCTGATCTGGACCAGCGATTCCGCCGCGTATTTCGCAGGCCGCGCTCTCGGCAAACATCCCTTCGCCCCGCATCTGAGCCCCAAGAAAACCTGGGAAGGCTCTATCGCCGGTTTCGCTAGCTCGATTGTTGTAGCCTTCGCTTTTATGCGCTGGCTCTCGGTGCCCATCGTGATTTTGCTCGGCGCGGCCGCTGTCGGCAACATCGCCGGCCAGATCGGCGATTTGCTCGAATCGGCCTACAAACGCAGCGCGGGAGTCAAAGACTCCGGCGCGCTCTTGCCCGGCCACGGCGGTATGCTCGACCGCATTGACGCCCTTATTCTGGCCATCCCCGTAGTCTGGTACTATTTTGTTTTGGTCTACCCGCCCAGCATTTAGGCGCATCTTCCCGCGAAGTGCGATGCGGCGAGTCGCTCGAAATCAACAGCCGTAACTCGGAAAGAGACTTCGTGAATCATTTAGCCGTCCTCGGTTCCACCGGCTCCATCGGACGCCAGTGTCTGTCCGTAGTGGAATCGCTTCCCAATCAATTCGTCGTTTGCGGGCTGGCTGCCGGGTCGAACCTCGACGAACTTGTCTCACAAATTGAGCGGCACCGCCCCAATGTTGTTTCCGTCGCCAACGCGCAAAAAGCCGATGAGCTGACCGAGCGGCTACGCGCCAAAAAAGTTGCGCCGATTCCCAGCATTCACCACGGGCGCGAAGGTATGCTGACAATCGCGACGCTTGCGCGCGCCGAGATTGTCGTTTCCGCCGCCGTCGGCATCGTCGGCCTGGAAGCCACCTATGAAGCTGTAAAACTCGGCAAAACCGTGGCGCTTTCCAATAAAGAAGTCCTCGTCGCTGCCGGCGAATTGGTCATGGCCGCTGCCAAAAAAGCGGGCCGCGAACTGCTTCCCGTCGACAGCGAACACAACGCCGTGCACCAATGCCTGCGCGGCGGCAAATCCACCGAAGTCCGCCGCCTGGTCCTCACCGCCTCAGGTGGACCGTTCCGCAAAACTCCACTCTCCGCTTTCGATTCCATCACGCCCGAACAGGCTTTGGCTCATCCGAACTGGCGCATGGGCAACCGCATCACCATCGATTCCGCCACTATGATGAATAAAGGCTTCGAGATTATCGAAGCCCGCTGGCTTTTCGGTATGCGCCCCGATCAGATCGATGTGGTCATCCATCCGCAATCCACGGTGCACTCCTTCGTCGAATTTATCGACGGCAGCGTCCTGGCCCAACTTGGCCCGACCGACATGCGAATGCCCATCCAGTACGCGTTAACCTATCCGGAAAGACTCGCATCTAATCAAATAGCGCTGGACTGGAAGAAACTAAAGCGTTTAGATTTCGCCTCGGCCAGCACCCGGCGTTTCCCCTGTTTGAAATTAGCGCGGGAAGCCATGAAAAAAGGCGGCGCTTTGCCTTGCGCTTTGAATGCCGCCGATGAAGTTGCCGTGGCAGCGTTTCTGGAGCGCCGGCTTTCATTCCCCGGTATCGCTGAAGTGATCGAAAGCGTGCTGGCGCGCACGCCGCGCGTGAAGTTTGAAAATATGTCAGACGTGCTCGCCGCCGACGCGGAAGCCCGTCGAATGGCTAAGGAAGAAGTGGCTCGGTTGTCAGTTGCCGCGGTGGCATCTTAGGCCGAATTTAATTACACAATGAAATCTGCCGTCGTAGAATAAGAATAAGAAGACTGCAATAATAAAAAGTCTGGAGAGAAGAGTCGCATGAATTTGCTGCTAGGCGTCGCGCTGGTTCTTGGTTTGATGATCATGATTCACGAGTGGGGCCATTTCATTGTGGCTCGACTCTTCAAAGTGCGCGTCGACGTTTTCTCCATCGGCTTTGGTCCGCGCCTTTTTGGATGGAAAAGCGGCGCCACCGATTGGCGCGTGAGCGCTCTGCCGTTTGGCGGATACGTGCGCATGGCTGGCCAGGACATGTCCGACGTGGACTCCGGCGACAAACCGCCCACTGGTTCTTCCGATGAATTGATGAGCAAGCCGCGCTGGCAGCGTGCGCTGATTTCTTTTGCTGGGCCCGCGGTAAATTTGATTTTCCCCATCCTGGCTTTGGCCGTTCTGTTCATTGTATTCGGCGTGCCCCATTCCGCTTACCTCGACCAACCCGTGCAGGTCGTGGCGCTGAGTTCGAAGTCCGACGCGCAGACTAGCCCGTTTCGTCCCGGCGATAAAATCCTCAGCTTGAACGGCGTTGCAAATCCCACCTGGGAGCAAGCCGCCAAAGCAATCAAGGAAGAAAAGCCTGGCAGCCCTCTCACCGCCGAAGTAGAAAACGGCGGCGTGAAGCGCTCAGTGCAAACCACGCTGGGCGATTCCGCCAGCACGGATCGTTTGCTCGGTTATCCGCCGCTGCTCCCTGTGCTTGACGAAGTAGCTCCCAGCAGTCCAGCCAACCACGCCGGATTGAAGGAAGGCGATACCATCCAATCGGTGGATGGCCAGAAAATTCAGTACTGGGGACAATTCGTAGATCGCGTTCGCGGTTCGGAAGGGAAGCCCGTGCAGTTGGATTTGCTGCGCAATGGCCAAGCCGTTCATACCCAGGTAACTCCCATGCAGGGCGCCACCGAATCTGGTGAAAAAATTTATCAGGTGGGCGTCGCTGTCCGTGACCAGACTTCTTACCGCCGCGAGGGGCTCCGCGAAGGCGTACATGACGCCGTGGTCCTGACCGGCGAACGCATTTCGGAAACCGTCGGAGTAGTCGCCAAATTATTCAGCGGCCGCGTTTCTGTGAAGCAGCTTTCAGGTGTCGTGGGCATTTCTCGTGCCGCCAGCGAAGCGGTGCGCAAAGGCGCGCTCGCGGTGCTCTCCTTGATGGTGCTGATTAGCGTCAATCTCGGCATCCTCAACCTGCTGCCCATCCCTATTCTCGACGGCGGCAACATTCTGTTGCTTGCGATCGAAGGGGTAATGCGCCGCGACTTAAGCATGGGCTTCAAAGAACGCTTCGTGCAGGTCGGCTTTGTCTTCCTGCTCGCCATCATGGCCTACGCCGTCTACAACGACGTAATGCGCATGCTCCCCATCCACTCCTAAATTCACCACGATTCTCGTTTGCTTCAATGTTGTGTCCAGCCTCGGTTAGACCTCTCACGGGCAACCCTTGGTTCGCTTAGAGGAATCTGTTCGCGGTAGGACTCGTCAGCTAACCCGCAATTGTCTATGAGATCGGAATCGTATGGAATTAGCCGGGCGAAGTGTTTGCAGCGCGATGTTGTTTTGCGGATTGGTGTTTCCCGTTGTCGGGTCATCGCAGCAGGACGAGTCGATTGCCCGTGTAACACTGCCGGGCATCAGCGGTTCAGATATTTCCCGTAGTCCAACGCAGAATAGTCGACCGCAGCGATGTTTCGATGTGCAAAGCGCGGAATCGAACACGAGGAAGGAACAAAAGGCCGTCGCGGATCTTCCCGCGAACTATCGGTATTGGTTGACAGAGGACGCCGCATATCTCATTGCGCCAGAAGAGCGCTGCGCATTTTTGCAACTTCGTTCTGATGAGGAAAGAGATATCTTCATAGAGCAGTTTTGGTATCGACGTAGCCCCGATCCCGAGTCGTTCGAGAATCCTTTCCAAGAGGAACATTATCGCCGCATTGTCTTTGCCAACAATAAATTTGGAACTGCTATTCCAGGGTGGCAGACCGATCGAGGGCACATCTACATCCGATATGGTCCTCCTGACGTGTTGGCTTCGCATCTGGCTGGGGAATCCATGTGGCGACCGCCCAAGGATGCTCCTGATAACGTCAAATATTCATGGGAGAACTGGCGCTACAGGTATGTTGACGGACTCGGAGAGAACGTTGATCTTGAATTTGTGGATGCGGCCGGGTCGGGAGAATACCTGTTACGCATTGGACTGAAAGACAACAACACCTCCATTTTTGATCCGTACCACGACATTGGGCGCCATGATCCGGCGGCGGCCAGTTCCGAGAAAACTCAATTGAACGTATACACTGGCCACGGGCCGGTGCCGCTCATTCGCTACAAGGATTTGGAAGGTATGGCGGTTTCGAAGATCATCCGCGATCAAGTTTGTTTCGGTCATCGACTTCGGTTCGCACGAGCGACACATGCCTCCACAATGGCGACGATAGTTGTGGATCTACCGGAGGACCAATTGAGTGCGGCCGTCAAAGATCGTAAATCGACGGAAGGTTACGAAATATTTGGGCGCATAACCAGCCCGAGCGGGTGGGTAGTCTCTATAGTTGAGCGCCGCATTAATGGAGACGAGCATGGTCGGGAGGATCCGAATCGAGAAAGTACAGTTCCATTGAAGCCCGGACTTTATTACCTCGCGCTGGTCGTAAAAGCGGTCGATAGTGGAAATACTGGCGTGAGTTATACGACTTTTGAAGTGCCGGGGTTCGATGAATTGGAGAAGGAAGAATAATCATAGTCTCAGCCGGTGGCTTGATGAACCTTTTGGAACTCTACCGGAACTTTGCGGCTTTGCTGTGATGTGTAGCGATTGGGTACAATGAGCGGATACGAACGCTTTATCAGCACTCGTAAATCCGCGGTAACGTTCTCCGGAGGGCTTAGCATGGCAGCATCGCCGTCCCGCCGCGTCTCCACCGGGGAACGCCTCAACACCGCGGAAACTACTGGCAAACTTCAGCAGATTTTGGCCCAGCGCGGTTTGCGCATGACCAAGCAGCGACGCGTCATCCTGCAGGTCATGGACACCGCCGAGCAGCACCTGGACGTCGACCAGATTCTGGCGCGCGCGCAAAAAATCGATTCCGGCGTGCATCTGGTCACCGTGTACCGAACGATTGACCTGCTAAAAAAGCAGGGGCTCATCGATGAGCTGGATTTGCTGCATCTACGCGGTGACCGCCATTACTACGAAAGTCACGGCCCGCGCGACCACATTCATGTGGCCTGCTTGCGTTGCGGCAAAGTCCGCGAATTTGAGAGCCGGCTCTACGAACAGTTGAAAGAGCAGATCGCCCGCGATTTCGACATGAAAGTCACCATCTCGCGTACCGAAGTGGGCGGCTACTGTGGCGCATGCCTGGCAGCCGATCCGTCCCTCGCGGCACCGTCCAAAGCCACGCCGCATTCCGCTTCCGCAGATGACCGCGAGCACACCCGTTCGCACTGATTCCCATATCGACGGAAATTAATAAGAAAGTTTTTGATTGGCCAAAAAGATTAGTTCAGAAAAATATGATAGACCACGTTATTCTCACAGTCAGTGACTTCCAGCGTTCGGTCGCTTTCTATGCCAAGGCCCTGAAGCCACTTGGCATCACAGCCTTTATAGACTACGAAGGCAAACACGGACACCCAGACTTGAAAGGTTTTGGTGATGGCAAAAGCTATTTTTTATGGCTCAAAGAAGGGAAGCCCGATCCTCAGGCCGTTCACGTCGGATTTGTAGCGAAAGACCATTCCGAAGTAGATGCGTTCTATAAGGCTGCTTTAGCAGCTGGAGGAAAGAGTAAGGAATCACCGCAAGCTCGTCTCGAATACTATCCTGGCTATTATGCGACCTGGGTGCTTGATCCGGACGGCCACGATATTGAGGTCGTCAATAAAAGCTAGCCGCCGACCGAATATTGTTCGCCAAGGGTGGGGCAACTTCCTGCTGGCTGAACACCTCTAGATCTCGTTCTTTCACGCCATATACAGAACATTTGAAGTTAAACCAACTGTGTCGATCGCAATCTGCGTAACCGGTTAAAGAATCGGTTTGCGTGATTAATGTCCCGCGCAATCTGTTCGCGCAATTCCGCAGCGCCACTGAATTTCTTTTCTGGCCGTAAACGCTTCCAGAAGCGCACTTCCATGCGCTTCGCAGGAATTTCCCCGCGAAAATCCAATAAATGTGTCTCCACCGTCAGCCCAGTTCCATTAAATGTCGGGCGCATCCCGATATTGGTCACCGAGCGGTGACTGCGTGACTCGCCCGGAAAACAAGTGCGCGTAATGTATACACCGCGCGCCGGAAGCAACTCCTGTTCGGGCACAAGGTTCAACGTCGGGAAGGTAAACTTGCTTCCTGTTCCCGTGCCGCTCACGACCTCGCCGGTCAAGACAAACGGCCGCCCCAGCAACCGGCCTGCGTGGCTCACGTCGCCTTCCGCAATCTCGCGCCGAATAATGGTGCTGGAAACAATTTCTCCGCGAAAAACAACCGGCGGAACGATGACTACTTCAAATCCCAGCCGCTCGCCAAGTTCGCGCAACAGTTTTACGTTGCCGGCCTGGCGATGCCCGAAGCGAAAATTTTCTCCCACTAGAATTGAGGCCACGCGCAACTCGCTCACCAATATCTGCTCCACAAAATCTTCGGGAGCCAGCCTCGACAGCTCCATGGTGAAGGGCATCACCACCGCCGCTTCCAGGCCGAGAATGCTGCACCACTCCAGGCGTTGCGTATTTGTGGAAATTCGCGGCGGCGCCGATTCCGGCCGCAAGATTTTTAACGGTGGCGGATCAAACGTCAGCGCCGTCGACACCCCGTTCGTTTCCAGCGCTCGCTCAACGGTAGCCCGCAAAATCGCTTGATGTCCTAAATGCAGGCCGTCAAAATTTCCCACCGCGAGCACGCTGGAGCGTTTGGGAGAAGAGTAATGAGCGCTCCACGCCACGGGCGATGCAAACGTGCTTACGCCGGCGGCGCGCTTCGGCGCAGGCTTGCACGTATCTGGATTCTCCTGTTGCGTCTCTTTGGGTACGTCTAAGCTGACATCGAATTGCAGTCCATCGTAGGCAAGTTGCACGTTGGGAAATCCGGCGTCGCGCAACCTCTGATTCGTTTCCGCATGCGACAAATCGTGCGCGATATGCGTGAACCACGCCCGCTTGGGCGCCAGCCGCTGCACCAGCGCCAATGCTTGCTCCACCGTCTGATGCATGGGGTGAGGAACGTCGCGCAACGCATCAATAATTAAATCGTCCAGATCGTGCAGCAGCGCCATGGAGGTTTCGGGCAGCGAACTAAAATCCGTCAGATACGCCGCTTTGCCGAAGCGATAGCCCAATACTTCCAGGTCGCCATGAGCCAGGGGCACAGGAATAAACGGCACGCCCAGCAATTCAAACGGCCCTGTTGTGACGTACAGATCCACAATCGGGACGGTGCTCAGCGTGGGCTTGCCGCTGAAGACATATGAGAAAGCTTGCCGCAGTACAACGAACGTTTCTTCGTTGGCGTACACCGGCAGCGCCGCCCGCTGGCGAATGTTGAATGGCCGGATATCATCGAAGCCCATGATGTGATCGGCGTGTCCATGCGTGAGCAAAATCGCATCAAGCCTTTCCATGCGCGCGCGCAAAGCCTGCTGGCGAAAATCGGGAGTGGTATCAATGACTACGTTTTGCCCGCCACGCGATAGCAGCAGGGAAGGGCGCAATCTTTTATCGTGTGAATCGCGCGAACTGCACACGCGGCAGTGACAGCCGGGCGAAGGAACACCCATGGAGGTGCCCGAGCCGAGCACCGTAAGTTTTATTGGTTCCTGTTTCGATTCAGCGGACATAGGGAAAGAACGGAGCCGTCAGCGAAGCCACCTTGGAAGTTTGCGCTCGGAAAATATCTTAGAAAAATCCCCGCGCATCGGGTTAAAACCAGGGCGTCAGGGAATTAACGCTTGCTGCCGACCTTCGCTTGTTGCGCGACTTT
>JAUTXJ010000179.1 GCA_030838075.1 Acidobacteriaceae bacterium | reverse complement strand
CTTGTGGCGAACGACGACTCGAACCTCCGGCCCGCAAGGGCTCAACTTGCTGAACCGCCGTATGCGGACCCGCCTGTACGGTGGTGTGGGAGGGGCGAGCAGGTGACTGCTCCCCCTATCCCGATTTGGGCTTAGCTTTTCTTGGTATCAAGCTTGAGGTTCACAACAATTTCTTTGCGGCTTTCAAAGCTCGAGATCGTGCGCGTAGGAGACTTGGCGCCATCCTTTTCGGCGTGCAGTTCAAAGTCGGTATTGGGATCAAGGCCGCTGAATCTGTAATTTCCGGTGTCGTCCGCGATGTAGCTGCGCACCGCATTGGTCCGCGTATTCTTCAGGAACACTACGGCAGTAGGTATCGGCGTGTCCGCTTTATCCGTAACAATGCCGTGAACGCTGCGGAGTTGCGACTCGTGCTTCGCTTCTTGAGCGCCGGCGAATGTCGCAAACAACAACAGTGTTATCACCAGCCCAACCATTTGCCGCGCGCTTTTCATTTTTTGCCTCCGCTGACCGGCTGCATATGCAAAATAACGTTCTCTTCCGATTGTCCATTTATCGCCTGCGATTGTTTGGCGAAGCCTTTACTCTCGGCGGCAATTTCGTAATCCGGGCCTTTAGGAACGCGCACCGCGAATTCTCCCCTGGAATTCGTATACGTTTCCCATCGGCTCTTCTTTTGATCGCCCCTGCGGATTCGTAATTTAACGCCGGGCAAAGCCAGTCCGTGCTCGCTGAAAACCGTTCCGCGAATCACTAGGTCATTCGCATGGCTATGTTTGGATTTTCGCGCCGACGAAGACTCGGAAGGCGCAGGCTGCGTGGCGGTACCAGCCGATGTCGCTGCATCCTGTCCGGCGATAACGGGCAGGCAACTGGTAATCAATAGAGTCGCGAGAATGATGACACACCGTTTGCGATGCATCATTTCCTCCGCTTATTTGGATGATGGCCCAACCGCTCAAGTTGCCGCGCTGCGAACGTCGCTCTCACTCTTCGTCTAACTCTTCCTCTTCTTCTTCCTCGTCGAGCAAATCTCCGTTTTCGGCGACCTCGACTCCCTCTTCTTCGTCGTCCTCATCATCTTCTTCCTCATCATCGGAGATGATATTGAGGTGAACGGGGTGAGTCTGCGAGACTTCCAGCTCCGATTCGCATTCCGGGCAGCTGAGAATCTCGCCTTCCTCTACTTCGTCTTCATCGACATCTATTTCGGTGGCACACTCGGGACAGCGAATCACGGCTCCATCCTCCATCGATTTGTTAGCCCGGCAGCCCGCGAGGCCCGCATTACTGCCGTGAGCGTATTATATACTCCGCAGTATGAAGTCAACCGCATAGGTAAAGTGCATGTGCGGAAAAAATCGGGCATGAAACGTGCCTCCGTAATACGCGTCCGTCGCGTCAATAATGGCATCTTCCCGCGAATATCCAGAGCGCCCTTTGGTCGGTGTAGGTGGTGTGGTGATTGACAATGGCCGCGCTCTATTGATCCGGCGGGGCAGCGAACCCCTGCGCGGCGAATGGTCCATTCCCGGAGGCATGCTTGAGTTAGGGGAAACCTTGGAAGAGGGCGTCGCCCGGGAGCTGCTGGAGGAAACCGGCCTGCAGGTGCGGGTCCTCGAGCTAATCGAAGTCTTCGAGCGTATCGTTTACGCGCGGAACGGTGAGCCCGCAGGTATTGGTGGCGAAAATCTAGATCGGCCTCGTTTCCATTACGTCATCGCCGATTATCTTTGCGAGCGCATCAGCGGGGACCACGCCGCCGCGAGCGATGTCACCGATGTTGTATTTGCTGATGAACAAGAGCTGGAACGGTTTAGCTTGACCGAAACAGCTTTGCGCATTCTCCACAAAGCTTTCGCCATGGACCGTGCTCGTCGTGGCTCAGCCAAAAAATCATAGCCTAGGCAGCCGGTAAAGTTCCCCGCGTGCGTTCGCGCTTGGTAAATTCCTGCATCGCCATGTGCAAATCGCTGGCGGTAAAGTCCGGCCACCGTTTTTCAAGAAATACAAATTCCGCGAAAGCGCACTCCCACAATAAAAAATCAGAGAGCCTTTGTTCCCCGCCGGTGCGGATCATCAAGTCCACGTCCGTCGATCCTCCCCGAAAGTCCACCAGAATTTTTCCGAAGGCTTCGCAGGATAATTCCGTGACTTTGTAAAAGCGGCAAGCCGCCTGATAGATCGCTTCCCGCGCGGAGTAATCGATTGCCAGGCGAAGATGCAACCGCTTGCCTCCGGCAGTCGCAGCTTCTGCGTCCCCAATGGCCTGACGCAAATTAATGGGCAAACGGTCGCGCCGTCCAATCACGGTTAAACGCACCCCTTCTTCCATGCAGTGGGACGTTTCGGTCAGCAGATATTCGTGCAAAAGCCTCAGAATCCCGGCGATTTCCTGTGTGGGCCGCTGCCAGTTAGCGGAGGAAAGCGCGAACAAAGTTAGAGTGTGAATGCCCAAACTGGGCGCCGCTTCGATGATCTCTCGTGCAGTTTCCGCCCCCGCACGATGGCCGGCGGATCGAGGCAGCCCCTTGGCGGTAGCCCATCGCCCGTTCCCATCAGAGATGATGGCCACATGGATGCCGCCGCTGTTCGGTCGTGTGTTGGACCCTGCTTCGATCGAAGTTAGAGAAGACATCGCCGCCTCACTGACAAGTTAGTTAGTGCAAACTACTCTGTAATACAAAGTAAATCCACACAACAAAAAATAAGTCGCGGCGGTTCCGTGCTTATTTCTCCCGCGTCGCCCGGATCAATGCTTCCATGTGATTGAGGTAGCGTTCCAGCGCTTTGCGCCCGGCCCCGGCCAACCGGTATTCCGTCTTTGGTAAGCGCCCGTCGAAGGATTTGCTGCACACGATGTAGCTGGCCTCTTCCAACTTACGGGCATGCACACTTAAGTTTCCGTCGGTGGTCTTCAAAAGCGCTTTCAATTCGTTGAAGGTCAACGAACGGTTCACCGCCAGCGCGCTTACGATTCCCAGCCGGATGCGTTCGTGAATCAACCGGTCCAGATCCGGCGAAACGGCTTCGCGTGTTTGTTCCCGCACCGATGACGGCGAATCTTCGCGCGGCCTGGAACGTGGGATGCGGTCTTGAGGAACTGCAGAAGATTTAGTCATGTCGTTACCCTCCGTAGTGACGGGCGATCCATATGCCGAAGGCGATTTGCACCACTCCAAAGCCCGCGGCCATGAAGTAATTTCCCCAGGCCGCCGGCGCGAACAACGCGCACCCGCCCAGGCCCATCAGGCACAGCCCCATGACCGGTACTACCCGAACAGAAAACGCGCCGCCAGTTACTACCGCCGCGCCATACAGCAGCAGCCAGACCGCCGGCAAGATCGCGAATGACCCTGAACTGTAAAATGCAAAGGTCATCAAGCCGCCAACAATGATCGGAGGCGCAAAGCTCAGGAGAAATTTTCGGCCCGGTCCGGAGAAAAGTTTCGAATTGGCGCGGTGCGCCTTGGTGGCTGCCGCGGGGGCGGCAATGGTCACCGCGATGAACGCCTCCACCAGCCAAATGCCAAACCATGCACGCGGCGTGGTCTGCAGGGAAGCGATACCCGCCGCAATCACAGCGGTAATCCCCATGGCCACGCCGCCCCATCCCGGAACGGCGGTAAATTCCGCCGCCGATTCCATGGTTTCGCGTATGTAGCGAAGATGGTCGGCCGCCCGCGCGTCGATGGGAATGGGACCGCTTCTGGGAGCTGGAACGGAGCTGGTCTTTAACATGGTTAAGTCAGCACGGCCTTATTCAGCATGGTCAATCTTGGCAGCTTCAGCATCGCATGAAAACTAACAGGCGCACCACAACCTGTCAAGTACTTTATGGTGCAAAGTACCTCAGGCCGCCGCAACCCGCCGCGCAGTCCGCGCATACCGCCCGCTCATCGAATTCCAGCGAATGGTGAATATGTCCACGAACATTTTGAGACTGTCTCCCATCATGTTGACTTTGGTGGCGGCCGAATGGCCCCAGCGTACAGGAATCTCGATGGCGCGTAATCCGTGATGCCTCGCTAGGTACAGCAATTCCGGATCAAACCCGAATCCTTCAATACGCTGTTGCTCAAAAATAATCCGGGTGCGCTCGCGCCGAAAAGCTTTGAATCCGCATTGCGTATCCACAAACGGCAAGCGCAACACGATCCGCACAATTTTGTTGAAGATGATGCCTGCGGTCTCACGGAAAATCGATTGGCGCGTGCTGATCAAGCTGCGATCCATGGCTCGCGATCCAATGGCCACATCGTAACCACTATTGAGCGGCCTTAAGAGTTTTTCGGACTCTTCTATCGGCGCGGAAAGATCCGCGTCCGTGACGAGCACCATGTCGCCCTGCGACTCCAGCATCCCGTGCCGCACGCTGTAACCTTTGCCGCGATTCGTGCCGTTCGAAAGCACGCGAAGTCCGGTAAGCTTCCCGTGAAATGATTCCGCCACCGCCGCGGTTCGATCCGTGGAACCGTCGTCTACAACCAGCACCTCAGTGCGCAGTCCGAGCGTCGGCAAATATTCAGCGATGCGTCGCAATGTCTCGGGCAGGCGTGGCTCTTCGTTGTAGGCCGGAATAACAATAGACAGGTCGAAATTGGAGGCGGTCATTATCTCGAATCCCTCGAGACCTTCTCTCCGGACTTCTGCATGTCGAGAGTCGCAACAATTTCACCCATCTGTTGCAGAGTAAAATCGCACTCGCTCTCCGTATTGTAAAAGTGTGGTGAAATCCGCACCCCCGCTTTTGGGCGATAGTCGACGAGGATATTTCGCTTTGTCAATTCCTGGCACACCTCGGCTGCGTGGGGACACTCTACCGAAACGGTTCCAGCGCGCTCCGCCTCACCTTCCGGCGTATTCACATGCCAGCCGCGCGATTTTGCGCCTGCCAGAATCCGCGCGGTCATGCGTAATGACTTCTCTCGAATGGCGCGAACTCCCACTTTATTAATAATGTCCAGCCCCGGTTGGCAAGCATAAAGCGCCGGAATATGCGGCGTTCCGTTCAAAAATCCAAACGAATCGTCGCGGCGGTCCACTGCGCCTATTTCAAATCCAAAAGGGCGCCGGTGCGCCAGCCATCCGGTCAGAGCGGGTCTTAACTTTGCGCGCAGATCTTCTCGCACATACAAATACGCGACTCCCGGGCCACCGCACAGCCATTTCAAAACTCCTCCAACAGCAAAATCCACCTCCAGATTCTTCATGTCGAGTGGTATTGCCCCGGTTGCCTGGAACACGTCGAGTATCACGTACGCGCCAACTCGATGAGCGCGTTCAATGATGGCCCGCGCATTTACGATATAAGAGCTGCGAAATAATACCTGCGAAATCGGCACCAGAATCGTGGTTTCGTCAATCGCCGCCAGCAATTTATCGAGATCGATGCGAATGGGATCCGCGCTGGCTACCGTTTCGATGCGAGCGCCATGGCGGCGCTGTTCATTATAAAAATATTGAACTGAGGGAAATTCCTGCTCCACCATCACCACTTTGTTTCGTGCGCCTTGAAAATCGAAACAGGAACTGATGATCGCCTGCGTAGTGGTGACGTTTTGATGCAACGATAACTCGCCGGCTCCCGCGCCAATCAGCGGCGCGATCTTGTCGCCCACGCCGACAGCCATCTTCCACCAGCCCTCTTCCCACGCGCGAATCCCGCGGTTCCCCCAGGAGTCGGCGTAAGCGCGCACGCTGTCATAGACCGCGCGAGGCATCGCACCCAGCGAATTGCTGATCATGTAGGTCGATTTTTCCAGGATCGGAAATTGTCCGCGGAGCTCGAGAAGGTCACTCATTAGATGTGCGCATTGTATTTTACCGCGAGGCTATCCGCCACGGAAGAAGGCTTAGGATTTGCCAATATTTCGCTGAAAATCTGATACATTGCAACGTCGCAAGATTTAATTGCTGTCCCGCAAGCCGGCAGCTCGACAAGGAGTGTAAATGCGGCGAATCTCGGCCATGGCAATCGTGTGCGGCATAATTCTATTTGCCGCGGCAGCGGCAATGGTAAAGCCTAAAAGCGACGACCGCTTGAATGGGTCATTCCGCCGCCCCGCGGTAAATGGCTGGACAGTCGTGCACCTGGAGGGCACGCCTGCAGAAATCGGCTTCCAGCATGGCTACTTGCTGGCTCCCGAAATTCAGGACCTTAAAAAGGTGTATCAGCTTGAGCTGACTCACGACACCGGTAAGGACTGGAATTTCCTGCGGGAAGCAGGCAAGACCGTGCTCTGGCCGCAGGTCGAACCCGAGTATCGCGAAGAGATGCAAGGTATCGCTGATGGCGCGTCCGCGCACGGCGTTGACGTGGACACTTGGGATGTGGTCGCACTTAATGCCGCCATGGAGTGGAGTTATTACGTCTCGGAATTCGATAAAGCTCACAAGATCGCGTCATTGCCAACCGTAACCGCGCCCGACCACTGCAGCGCTTTCGTCGCGGTCGGCAGTTACACGAAAGATGGCCGCGTCGTAATCGCGCACAATAACTGGACCAGTTATCTGGATGGAGCTCGCTGGACAATGGTTTTCGACATCGTGCCCGCGAAGGGCTATCACTTTATTATGGACGGCCTGCCCGCGCTCATTCACAGCGGCGATGACTTCGGCGTGAACTCGGCCGGCATCGTCATCACGGAGACAACTATTAGCGGTTTTCATGGTTTCGACACCGCCGGCATTCCGGAATTCGTGCGCGCGCGAAAGGCCATGCAATATTCATCAACCATCGACGATGTGGCGCGCATTTTTCGTGACGGCAACAACGGTGGATATGCTAACGACTGGCTGATTGCCGACGCCCATAAAGGCGAAATCGCCAGCCTCGAGCTCGGCCTTAAAAATGTGACGCTGGAACGCAAGACCGACGGCTACTTTGTTGGTTCCAATTTCCCAATCGCGCCGAAGTTGGCCGCGGAAGAAACCGACTTTGCCACCACCGACATGAGCAACAGCCCGAATGCGCGCCATCGCCGTTGGGAACAATTAATGGCCGAAAACAAAGGCAAGATTGACGTGAGCCTGGCTGAAAAATTTCTAGCCGACCACGTGGACTCCTTCACCGGAAAGACCGAACCCAGCGAACGCACTCTCTGCGGGCACGTGGAACTTTCGCCACGCGGTATGGGCTCCTGGCAAATACCGTACGGAAATGCCGGCGCCGTACAAAACAAAGCCACCGACACGCAGCTCGCCGCACAAATGGAATTTGTTGCCGCCGCCGGTCACGCTTGCGGGATGGATTTTCTCGCCGCAAAACACCTCCAGCAGCACCCCGAACAATCCTGGGAAAAATCCGAGTTGCGCGACATGAAAGCCTATCCCTGGACCACCATCAGCGCCCAGAAGTGAATCGATCCCGTCGGCACGAACGTAATTTACTCTTCCGATCCGCAACCGAAATGTAGTCAACCACTTTCTTTAGGCTGCGAGGTTCAAAAGTACTATTCACTGAAGTGCCCATCCGTCTTAAACTTGAATTCCCCAGCAAGGAGAATTCATGGCCACTCAAAAAAAATCGCCGGTTCGCCATTCTGCTGGTCATTCAGACGCGATTCGCATCGTACCGTTGCATCACCCTCAAGCTCTGCAGGCTTCCGCGCCGCAGCTTACCTATCGCAATGGTCCGTTGCTATCAGCCGTAGAGGTTTTCACCGTGTTCTGGGGCAGCACATGGAACTCCGCTCCGCAAATTACCTTGATGAATAATATGAACGCCTACTTCGATTTCATTCTGACCAGCGCCTTGATCGATCAATTGGCGGAGTACAACGTGGGTAGTTTTAAAATTTCCCACGGCAAGCGCACCGGCACCACCGTCATCGCCCCGGCTTCCGCGAGTTCCGTGAATGACACCACCATTCAAACGGAACTCCAAAATGCCATTGCGTCCAACAGCGCCTTCCCGCAGCCAGGCGCTAACACCTTGTACTTTGTCTTTATGCCTGAGGGAGTAAAGGTCGTGCAAGGGGGCTCAGCTTCGTGTCAGGCGTTCTGCGGATATCACAACGATATCAACGGCCAGATTTTTTATGCTGTCATGCCGTACCCGGGATGCGCAGGCTGCACCGGCGGCTTGCAACCGTTTGATGCGCTCACCTCCACCAGTTCGCACGAATTATGCGAAGCCATCACCGACCCCGTTCCCGGGCAGGGCTGGTACGACGATTCCAATGGGGAAATCGGCGACATTTGCGCCTGGAAGACCAAGAAAATCGGTCAGTACACCGTGCAGTTAGAATGGTCAAACAAAGCCAACCAATGCATCTGAAAATCTAATTTCTTTTTAGGCGCGGCCAGTGTCCGCTGTCCCGACCGCA
>JAUTXJ010000151.1 GCA_030838075.1 Acidobacteriaceae bacterium | reverse complement strand
TTGTCCATCGGCTCGCGTGTTTGCTCCACGCTTCTTTCAGACCTCGCCTCGCGACGACGCCCTTGCGCTTCACTATCACTTCACCTCCATCAGGCTGTGAAGAGGACTTTCACCTCCAAGCTATCGAACATGTCCTATTAGGGCCTAGCGGCCCGCGAAACCTCATGAAAATCACTCAATGTTGAGCAACAATGCCGAGGCTTGGAGTGGCGAGGTTGACCGAGCATTGGAAAAGTTGAGGCTGTGAACATGTCTGATCCGGAGCGTGCGTGATTGAGCGAATAATTGGGCGTCGTTGTCTTCCCCCTGGGGAGCAGCGATAGCCCGTGACCCTGGTTAATGTAACTGCAGCACGCTCTCCACTCCCAGCCAGGAGAAACGCTATGGCTTATAGGATAGTGGGAATCGATGTCCACAAGAGAATGCTGGCTGTAGTTGTCTCTGATGTTGAAGTCGACGGGGAGTATCAGTTTGAGCGGCGGATGTTCGGTAGCAACCCCGAACAACTGCGATCACTGGCTGCATGGCTGCTCGAGCAAGAAGTCGAAGAAGTGGTTATGGAATCGACAGCACAATACTGGAAACCCGTGTGGGAAGCACTGGAACGGTATTGGAAACCGCTGCGCCAGAAGCAGGAAGGCGCAGGCCGGATGTCGGGAACGCTGCATCTGGCGCAGGCACAATCGAACCGCGGGCCGCGGGGCCGCAAGAGGGATTTCCCCGATGCCGAACGTCTCGTCAAGCGGCTGGTAGCCCAGGAACTGCGCCTGAGTTTTGTTCCTGATGCCGAACAGCGTCTGTGGCGAACGGTAACGCGGAGAAAGTATCAGTTGACTCGCGACCGGGCGCGCCTACAGAACCAAGTGGAGTCTCTGTTGGAAGAAACCCATATCAAGTTATCCAGCCTAGTTTCGGATCTGCTGGGCGCGAGTGCCCGGCGCATGTTGAAGGCGCTCGCCGATGGTGAAACCAACCCGGCGGCTCTGGCCGTCTTGGCCGATAAGCAGTTGCGAGCCACGGCCGAACAGTTGTGCGATGCGCTGGGCGCATGCACAGAGCTCAACCCCGTCTATCGGCGGCTGCTGAAGATGGCGCTGGAGCAGTTGCAATTCCTCGAGCAGCAGATCGGCCAACTCGACCAGGAGGTCGCCGGTCTGCTCCGTCAGCACCAAGACGCGGTCGAACGGTTGGCGGAGGTGCCGGGTCTGGGAGTGGATTCAGCGACCCAGATCATTGCCGAAGTAGGTGCCACTGCTGCAACCTTTCCTTCGGACAAGCAACTCTCCTCGTGGGTGGGCGCCTGCCCCGGCGACGACGAGAGCGCCGGCGTGAACTACAACCATCGGTCCCCGAAAGGCAACCGCCACATGCGACGCGTTCTCAACCAAGCAGCCAACGCCGCCGTAAAGGTCAAAGGAAGTATCTTCGAGATTGCCTATCGCCGTTCCGTCCCGCGCCTGGGACATAATCAAGCCATCGGGGCGATCGCCCATCGACAGTGTCGGCTGATCTGGTTGATCCTACATCAGGGAGTCCGTTACGAAGAACGTGGCCCAGCGGTCACTAAAAAGTCGAGGCAAGCACGCACTGCGAGAATGATCCGGCAACTCCGAACTCTCGGCTACCGGGTCGAACTCGAGAATTCCCACTCGAGCAATCCAGCATGACGGTGATTTTCGACCCTGCTCGGCACACATAAAAAAGGGCACGCGAAGAGCGTGCCCTTGAAACTTTTAGGTATCCCCTGAGTCCGATTATTTTGCAGCGAAGAAATCCGAGTTGACGGGAGTATAGCTCTGCCACTTCTCCGGCAAGTCCTCGAGAGCAAAAATGGCGGTTACCGGGCAAACCGGGACGCAAGCGCCGCAGTCGATGCATTCCACCGGGTTGATATAAAGTTGCGGGACGCCTTCGAAACCAGGCTCATCCTTGCGCGGGTGAATGCAGTCCACCGGGCAAACGTCCACGCACGCGGTATCCTTGGTGCCGGTGCACGGTTCGGCGATTACATAAGCCATTCAAAATCTCCTTTGAAGCGAAACACGGGCGAGCAGCGCGGGCGTCCAACTAATAGGAACATGTAACAGTGACGACGCTTCGGCGAAGACGCATACTCATTGTACGTTAACGTGATTCAGATTCTCAACTTTCGCGCAGAATATTCCGGGGAACGGATGAAAACATGATGACCAGAAGAATTGCGGGGTTGGCGTTGTTATTTTGCTTGAGCGCTGTGACTTTAGCCATTGCCATGGCCGCTCCCCAGGCGTCCAAGGGGCCAGCCCGGCCGGATCCGAAACTCATTGACGCGCAGGGCTATCAAGAGCTGGTGACGCAATACCGCGGCAAACCATTGCTGGTGACTTTTTGGGCCACCTGGTGCGAGCCTTGCCGGGATGAGTATCCCATGCTAAATGAGCTCGCCAAACAATATGAACCGCAAGGATTGCATGTCGTCGGCGTGAACCTCAATGACGATGGGGACTTGATCCTGATGCGGCGATTCATTGCCCGGTATAATCCGGTGTTTCCAAATTTTCGAAAGAAGATGGGTGGGGAGTCGGAATTTGTGCAGGCTGTAATGCCGGGTTGGAATGGAGCGATCCCGGCGTCGGTTTTTTATGCCAAGGATGGACGCCAGATCGGGCACCTGGTAGGCGAAAATAATCGCGAAACCTATGAGGCCGCGATCCGCATGGCGCTCAGTTCCGGCGATAGCAGCACCGCTACCTCCAAGTGACGGCATCCAAGTACCGGCCATTTGTTCTTGAGTCTGATCAATCGTCAGCAAGCTAACCTCGCGTCGGGAGACAACCCATGTTGGATATGAAAGGTAACAAGATCACTTTTTTCGGCCACAGTACATTTTCTCTAACCACCAAAAGCGGCGAAGTGGCGTTGCTGGATTCCTGGGTGACCACCAACCCAAAGTGTCCCCCGGATCTAAAAAAAATCAAAAAACTTGACGCCATATTCTTAACCCACGCCCATAGCGACCATTTTGGAGATTTGCTGACGCTGGCCAAAGAACATAAACCCACCGTCGTTGCGATTTTTGAAACCGCGCATTGGATTGGCGAGCAGGGTTTCAGCAAACAGGTCAAGCCCATGGGCAAAGGCGGTACTGTTCGCGTCGGAGATTTCGAAGTGACCATGACCCATGCGTTTCATTCGAATTCCATTGAGGAAAAGGGCAAGCTGATTTATGGAGGAGAGCCCGCGTCATTTATCGTTAGACTGCCAGGCGGAGTAACTTTATTTCATGCTGGAGACACGACCGTATTTGGCGACATGAAGCTGATTGCGGAACTGTACAAGCCGGAGATTGCTTGCCTGCCGATTGGAGATAATTTTACGATGGGGCCGCGAGAGGCAGCGCACGCAATTCGTTTGCTAGGCGTTAAGCATGTAATTCCCATGCATTACGGAACTTTCCCGGTGCTCACCGGGACACCCGAGCAGTTGCGTGCGGAAACCAAAGACATTGCCGGACTGGAGATTCATGCCTTGAAACCGGGAGAAAGTTTATGAAGCTGCCAGAGAATTTGCGAAGCGGATTCATGGACGAGAAAGTCGAAGATTATCTTTACGCCTTGCTGCCCCCGCGCGACGAGGTGGTCAGAGATATGGAGGAGTACGCCGCCAAGCACAAAACTCCAATTATCGGCCCAGCGGTAGCCCGCATGCTGGCGTTGCTGGTGCAAATCTCAGGCGCAAAACGAATCTTCGAATTGGGATCAGCCATCGGATATTCGACGGTATGGTTGGCGCGTGCGGCCGGGCCGCAGGCAGAAGTTACATATACGGACGGCGACCCGGAAAATGCCAAACGCGCCAAAGCGTACTTTGAGCGTGCCGGCGTGGCGCAACAAATTCGGGTGGAAACCGGCGACGCTTTGACACTGCTGAAAAAGACTACCGGCGAGTTTGATTTAATTTTTAACGACATCAATAAGCGCGAGTATCCCGGTGCGGCCAAAGCAGCGCTGCCGCGGGTGCGCCGCGGCGGGCTGTTTATTACCGACAATACTTTGTGGTCGGGGAAGGCTGCGCGAAAGGCGAAAGCTGGGGATGCCGACACCCGAGGTGTACAGGAATTGAACCGCATGTTGTTTGAATCGAAGGATTTGTTTAGTGTTTTGATCCCGCTGCGGGACGGCGTTACAGTTTGCCGCAAGTTGTAGTAACGAAGGCCGCTTAAATTTTGGGCGGCAGCCCGACAAATCAGTTTGCTAATTTCGTATCCCTGGTACTTCAGGTACCGTAGGACTATCCTCAGAAAACTTTGGTCGCAAACCCACGTAC
>JAUTXJ010000058.1 GCA_030838075.1 Acidobacteriaceae bacterium | reverse complement strand
CAAGCGCCGCAGCGAGTTCGCAAGCGTGCAGGCCGCCAGCCCCACCAAAGGCAATCAACGTGTAGTCACGCGGGTCATGACCGCGTTCAATGGAAATGACGCGAACGGCTTTCTCCATGATGGCGTTGGCAACGGCGATGATGCCTTGCGCGAAAGCTTCGACGGTGTGAAACCGCTCGCCCGACTGTTTAACTACTTTTTGCATTTGCGCGCGAGCCCGCTGGATATCAAGTGAAAAGGATCCGCCGAGAAGTCCCGCGTCCCCGAGATGTCCGAGCACGGCGTGAGCATCTGTGACGGTAGGACTCAATCCGCGGCCGTAACATATCGGTCCGGGCATGGCGCCGGCGCTTTCCGGGCCGACACGCAGCGCGCCGCCGTCGTCGAATCGCGCGATGGAACCGCCTCCGGCGCCCACGGTATGAATTTCAAGCATGGGCACGGCCACGGGAAGTTCCGCTACGATGGCCTCGCTGGTGGTGCGCAATTCTCCGGTGTGCAAGGCCACATCCGTGGAGGTGCCGCCCATATCAAAGCTGATGCATTTGTCGAGGCGCGCCAGTTTGGCGGCGTGGCTCGCGCCGATAACACCGCCGGCGGGGCCGGAGAGGATGGTGCGCACCGGCTCTCGCGCTGCTTGTTCGGCCGAAATAATTCCGCCATTGGATTGCATGATGCGCACGCTAGTTTGGGAAGGTCGAGAATGATTTTTCCCAGTTTTTTTTTGAGCATGATGCGGAAGGAGCGCGGAGATGCGGACAGTGGCATCGCGAAGATAGCTGCTCATTACTGGGACGAGATAAGCATTGATTACCGTGGTGGAAGTTCGTTCGTATTCGCGAAATTCCGGAAGAATCTCGTGCGAGACAGAGACGGCGTAGCCTGCCGATCTTAGTGTGGACGCGATACGCTGTTCGTGCAGCGGATTTCGAAATGAAAATAGCAAGCAGAGCGCGACAGAGTCCGGTTTTGTTTTCTTGATTTGGCGCAAGAGACGACGAATTTCAGCAGTAGTTAAGAACTGGACGACCGAACCGTCCGCAGCCAGTCGTTCCTTGGCACCGAAACGTCTTGAGGAGGGTGCCAGCGGTTCGGCTTTCTGCAAGAACAGGTCATATAGCTTCGCGCGAGCCTGCCTACCGATTTCGAGAGCATCTTCAAAACCGGCGGTAGTTATCAGCGCTACGCGTCCACCGCGACGTTCAAGTAACGCGTTGGTGCCTACCGTTGTACCGCAGACAAGATCGTGAGTTTCGCTGCGTGATGACGCGTGCGCGGCGGCCAGTTGGACCGCTTCGACGATGGCTTCCGCGGGGGCATTGGGCCGTGATGCGACTTTTATGATTTGTAATTTGCCTTCGCGTACGAAGACGCAATCGGTGAAAGTGCCGCCGCTGTCGATGGCGATGCGCATGAGTGAGTGATTCTACATTACAGGGAAGGGTGTTCGTGACAGTCCGGAAGGTCTGAACTACCGTTCCTAGCTTCTACAATTTTTCCTTATCGAAGCCGTACTTATTGCACAGGAGTACACCCTGTGGTAGCGTCCCCGGCAGCAATATCAGCGACGCGAGCGCTGAGCGTGGATTTTTAACTTCGCCCAAGGCCCAAAATTGGCGTCAGAATTGTTGCGCGTCAACGCGCATTCCCCGGAACCCAACTTGCTGCGTTATGCGGCAGATTTTCTAACGCGTGGTCGCGTGGTGGCGGTGCCCACGGACACGGTGTACGGTCTGGCCGCCGACCCTTTCAATTTGTCGGCGGTGGAAGAAATTTACAAAGTGAAAGGCCGGCCGGAAACTCGCGCCTTGCCGATTCTTGTGAATTCCATCGACCAGGCCTTGCTGCTTGCGCGCGACGTGCCGGAGAATTTTCTGCGACTGGCGCATGAATTTTGGCCGGGAGCGCTGACACTCGTCGTGGATGCGGGGCATCGTCTGCCGCTGAAAGTCACTGCCAACACCGGGCGCGTGGCTTTGCGTTTGCCACGAAGCGCGATAATCGGAGCGCTCATCGACGAATTCGACGGGCCCATCACTGGGACGAGCGCTAACCTTTCAGGACACCCTTCATGCGTCAGCGGGGCGCAAGTTCAGGAACAGCTTGGGGACCGGCTGCCACTGATCCTGGATGTCGGTGATCTGGGTACTTCCCTCGCGTCCACTATTGTGGTGCTGCGGGGCGATGAGTGGAAAATCGTGCGCGAGGGCATCATTCCCAGCACTGACATTGAAAAGATCGTGTTTTGAGAGTCTCGCGGCCCCAAAACATTGTTATTCCGATGCAGCGGCAACGTAACTGAGAAAATTATAACCTGCGCAGCGATGCCGGTAAGAAGCGCGCCAGCGAATACGCGCCTGGCCCGGTCAACAATAAGGCAAAAGCGACCAGCAGTTGCGTGAGGGCGTACTCTATCCCGCCGTGGCCGATATCGAAACCATGCGGCAGGTGCACCAGAAAAATCGCGCCCAGCATCACGATGATGATGCACACGGCCCCCACGCGAATCAAAACTCCTGTCAACATAGCCAATCCGCCAGCAAGCTGCGCCAGTCCCACGAGGTAAGCTGCGACGAGAGGCATATGCGTGAAAGCTGCGAAATTCTCAGGGCCCGGCCCGCCAAAAGCACCAAAGGTGATAGCAGTGCCGTGATACAAGAACGCTAGCGCGCTGGCGATGCGAATGGCCAAGAGAGCGGCGCTAACTTTCGGTGAATGAGTTGTGGTGATTCCGAAGGTTCCGTCCATATCCAGCCTCCATGCTTGGTCTTTGGATGAGCGGCGCGGTCCTAGGGCTACAGTGTCTTTTGTTATATTCCCGTCGAGACTCCTTTGGCACTGCGGCAACCCGCAGGCCGAAGCTTAAATCCCAAGAAACTTTAAGGGCATCCGGCACGGCGGGTAAACCCTTGAAAATCGAGTGCCGGTCAGCCTACACGTTTTTTTAATTTGGGATGTAGGAACGAGCTAGCAGTTACGGCAGTTCGCGTATACTTTTCGGCGATGGCTCAAGCTACCGGCGCTCCGCGAACGTACAGCGAATTGCCTAAAGTTCCGCACTGGCCTGCGATCATTGCGATTTTGGCTGATGCGAGCCTTTATCTGGCCCTGCCATCGGCGCTTTCTGTGGGGCCTCGATGGTTATTGTTAGCCGTGGTGGTTTTTCTGCTCATCCCTATCGTCATCGCACACTGGCGCGGAAATATGGGACTCACTCGGGTGCTCACGCTGGTGGCCAACGGCGTGATTACCGCGGCGATGATTGCGTCGCTGGCATTTCTGATTGAAGGTTTGCCGAAACATCGGGAGGCTTCGGAGACTCTTTTGCGGTCGGCGGTGGGCCTGTGGCTGACGAATATTCTGGTTTTTGCGCTTTGGTACTGGCGGCTGGATGGCGGTGGTCCACACGAGAGAGCGCGGCCTAAAGGAATGCTGAACAGCGCGTTTCTGTTTCCTCAAATGCTGCAACAGGCGGAAGGTCGGAAGGTTCGGACGGATTGGTCGCCGGATTTTGTGGACTACCTTTTTCTGGCGTTCAACACCAGCACCGCCTTTTCTCCTACTGACACGGCGGTGCTGTCGCGTGGCGCGAAACTGGGGATGATGGCGCAGTCGCTGATTTCGCTGACGATTATTGTTTTGATTGCTGCGCGCGCAGTGAACATTTTATAAGGCAAATAAACGGTCTCAACGGGCGGGCTAGTGCCCAGAGCCGCCCGAAATTTCGCGGACAATCGAACCGACGAAGGACTTGGCATCGCCAAACAACATCAGCGTTTTGTCAGAATAATAAAGTGGATTATCGATGCCAGCGAAGCCCGCGCTCATACCGCGCTTGATGACCATGACCGTGCGGGCTTTGTCGACGTCCAGTATGGGCATGCCGTAAATCGGGCTGCTGGCATCAGTGCGAGCGGCGGGATTGGTCACGTCGTTGGCGCCGATCACGAGAGCTACGTCGGTCTGGGCAAAGTCACCGTTGGCGTCGTCCATCTCCATAAGTTTGTCGTAGGGAATATCCGCTTCGGCGAGCAACACGTTCATGTGGCCGGGCATGCGACCGGCGACGGGGTGAATTCCGAAGCGCACGTCGACACCGCGTTTTGTAAGTGCGTCGTAGAGTTCACGAACTTTGTGCTGGGCTTGCGAAACGGCCATGCCGTAACCGGGCACGATGACAACTTTATTAGCGGCCGCGAGGATGGAGGCGGCTTCTTCCGCGCTGGCGCTACGCACGGCTCTGGTTTCGGCGCCTGCCGCGGCGCTGGCTTGCTCCTGTCCAAACGCGCCGAACAGAACGTTGGAGAAGGAGCGGTTCATGGCCTTGGACATATTTACGGAGAGGATGAAGCCGGAGGCGCCGTCGAGTGCGCCTGCAATGATCAGCAGCTTGTTATCGAGCACGAAACCCATCGCAGCGGCGGACAATCCGGCGTACGAATTCAAGAGCGAGATGACTGTGGGCATATCCGCGCCGCCGATGGGGATGATCATGAGCACACCGAAGATCAGCGGCAGAATTACGATGAGGGGATATAGATAAACGCGCTCCGGATGCAACACCAGGATTATTGCGACAATTACGGCGATGACCAGGACCCCGAGGTTGACGAAGTTCTGGCCTTTGTAGGTGATGGGGCGCTGCGGCAAAACTTCCTGCAATTTTCCGGCAGCCATCAAGCTGCCAGTGAATGTCAGCGAGCCCAGAATTACTTCCATGCCGAGAACGGCCATCATGAAGGGCGGGACGGATGGGGCGCGCAGATAAAACTCGGCGGTGCCGACTAACGTCACGCACAATGCGCCGAAGGCGTGACTGAGTGCGGTTCGCTGCGGGACCGCGGTCATGGCTACTTTGCCGAGGGGGACGCCGATGATGGTGCCCAGCACCAACGCGGCCGCTAGCCATTTGTAATCCACGATTCCGCGATGCAGAAGCGTTCCAGCGACGGCTAGCAGCATCCCAAATTCGCCTGCCCAAACGCCGCGACGGGCAGTGGCGGGCGAACTCATCCACTTCAACGACAAAATAAAAAGCGCGGTGGCGATCAGGTAGGTGACTTCGATGAGTTGTGTAGAGGCAAACTCGGACATCATGATTTCTTCGGCCCGCTTACTTTGAACATCTTGAGCATGCGGTCGGTAATGAGGAAGCCGCCGACGATGTTACTGGTCGCGGCGACAATGGCGATGGTTCCGAGGATGGCGGAGAAATTGGTTTTATGTTCGCCGGCCAAAATAATTGCGCCGACGACGGCAATGGCATCCAGCGCATTGGTCAGGGACATCAGCGGAGTGTGCAGGAGAGGCGAGACGCGGCGTATCACTTCAAAGCCGATGAAACCAGCCAGCATGAATACGTAAAGACTGGTGAGAAAATCGAGTTTCATGATTTATTTCCCTCCAAGCCGACGGATACCGGAGCAGCCAAAGGTGGCAAAGAATAAAGTTCGCGCAGTCTTTTGTTCACAATTTCTCCGCCGTCAGTCAGCAAGGTATCGCGAATAATTTCATCTTGGGTGTCCAGGCGTAGTTTTCCGTCTTTGACTATGTGCAGCAGGAAGGTGGTCAAGTTTTTCGCGTACATCTGGCTGGCGTGATATGGAACGGTGCTGGCGAGATTGAAGAGGCCGATGATGGTGACGCCGTGTTCAACCGCGACTTCTCCTGGGTGGGTTATTTCGCAATTTCCGCCGCGTTCGGCAGCAAGATCAACAATTACCGATCCAGGAGCCATTTTCTGCACCATCTCAGCAGTGACTAGCGTAGGAGCTTTTTTTCCGGGGATCACTGCGGTGGTGATGACTACGTCGCTTTCCGAGACTACCTGGCCGAGCAATTCGCGCTGCTTTCTGTAAAATTCCTCATCCTGAGCGCGCGCGTAGCCGCTGGCGTCCTGTGCGTCTTTGGCTTCGATGGGCAACTCCACGAAGCGTCCGCCCAAACTCATAACCTGTTCTTTGGCGACGGGGCGCATGTCGTATGCCGAAGTTACCGCGCCGAGTCTGCGAGAAGTGGCGATGGCTTGAAGTCCGGCAACGCCCGCGCCAATGACAAAAACGCGGGCAGGAGTAACTGTGCCTGCCGCGGTGGAGAGCATGGGGAAAATACGCGGCAGAGTATCAGCGGCGAGGAGCACGGCTTTGTAGCCGCTGATGGTGGCCATGGATGAGAGCACGTCCATGCTTTGTGCGCGCGTGATACGCGGCATTAATTCCACCGCGAAGGCCCGTGCGCCGCGTGCGGCAATTTCCTGCACGCTGGCCGCGGAGCCGAGCGGGCGCAAAAATCCAATTAAAGCCTGATCGCGGTGCAGTAGCGGAACGTCGGCTTGTCCGGTCTTGTCGTTCGCGCCGTAGCACAACACCTGCACAATAACGTCGGCGGTGCGAAATACTTCCGCGCGATCGGCGGCAACTCGCGCGCCTTTGGCAACGTAATCTGCGTCAGGATAACCGGCGCGGGCACCAGCGCCCGCCTCGACGACCACTTCCATGCCCGCTTTTGTCAGGAGCGGAAGGACGGCGGGGACCAACGCCACGCGTCTTTCCCCCGGATAAATTTCT
>JAUTXJ010000053.1 GCA_030838075.1 Acidobacteriaceae bacterium | reverse complement strand
CACCTATACAGAAAGCGGCAAGACCGTGACGCTCGTTTGTGAAGGCGACAAAACCGTCTTCACCGTGGACGATGACGGGGCGCTCATTGGCCCTCCGGGCGGAATGCTGGGACGGTTGGAGAAAAAGAAATAGCGGCGAGCAGAAATTAATCTGCAATTGAAGGAGTCCGCACTGTGAGGTGTGTGTGGCGGCCCTCCGCAATTGATGTAGTTCCATTCCGGCTTGCAATTTGCGTGGTGCTTGGTGATCTGGATTGATAGAATCCCGACGCATTGGGGAGGCTAGTCATGAAACACTCTTCTTCTCCCGCTTCGATGATGGTGTTGTGTTTCCTGTTCAGCTGCGCCGGATTTTTACGAGCACAGGATGACCTGCAGTTCAATGTGCCCTACGCGTGCAATGACGGAGCCACCTACGTAGTGCACAAATGCGTGACAGGTCCAAAGGGAGAGATGTGCTACTACCAAGCCGAAGGGGAATCAGAGCGATACAACAAGCGTGAAGCAGTGGTGTATCAGATGACCAAGATGTGCAAAGTGAAAGGCGGCGCTTCCGCTGCCGCACCGGGTGCGCAATCATCATCCGAACTGCAACTCAATACACCTTATCAATGTGCCGGCGATCTTACGCTTACGGCCTTCCAGTGCCAGAAGCAAAACGGCCAGGAGTACTGCTTCGTCAAAGCGGAACAGAACGGTAAGTTTCTTATGCAAGTACCTAAGCCTCGAGCCGAAATAGTCACACAGCTTAAGGCATGCAAGGCCGGGACTGCTTTCGATCCTGCGTATCTCGCCGAATTTCCCCGCGCCTCCTACGTCGTGCAGGCCATGGTGATCGGTACACCGAAGGACAACGTCACGCGTGCCATGGGTGCTCTTTATCAATTGACCGAGATCATCAACGTGCTGTCTGCGCAGCGCGGAGCTTCCGGCTACTCGCCCGACGAAAAAGAACTGCTAGACAGCTACAGCAAGATGCAAGCCGCGCTGGCGCAAGCCGCGGCGCAAAAACTTCCCGGACAGCAGTTCAATGTGGCCACGAACCCCTATCACTACAGCCGCACAGATCCGAAATTTGGGTTTGAAGGCATTCCAGTGTGGACCACTTTCCTTTCTCCGGGCTTGCAGGCGCGGTTTGCTCAAACCGTTGGCGGCAACGACGCGCGCTACAGCGCGGCTGTGGAGGGAGAGAGGCGCACCGCGATGCAGCAACTCCAGACGAACGCCGCGATTGCACAGTCCGAACAGAACGCACGGAAGGATCCCGGATCGGTTGCCACGCGGCGCTGCCTGGAGTCCGGGCGAAGCGAGACGGAGTGTCTTGGCGAAGGTATGAAGGTGGGCTTGGCAGACTTAGCCGGCGGGGGAAGCCCGCTCGCCGCTGTAGTAGCTACCAACCAGGATCCGGGATTACGGCTGACCGGTGTGTATTCCGCAGGAAATTTCCACCTTCGTTTCGACCAAAGCACGGCGGCCGTCACGTGCGGATCCCTACTGGAGGTACAACTTCCCTATTTAGTGGAGCGATCCGCTAACCAGTTGCTAGTAAAAGTCCCCATTCAGCCCAAGCCGCTGGTCCTGTCCTTTAAACCCGACGGAAAATTGTCTGGACCTGGGCCAATCGATGTGGCTGGTCGAGTGGTAACAGGGCGCGCGACTGACACCACGTCAACCACATATGACACCCAGACACAAACGACTACAACGCAAAGGCAGATCGGGGCTAACGACGCCCCAAACTACAGCGCAGATCAGGTGCACCGGAACGGGATGGAGTATTCGGTTGACGAGCAGACCACTTCCAGCACGACGGTACCGACGACCGTCCATCACTACAGCGTACCAACCGCTCCGAAGACGGAGCGCTGCAATGTGGGCGTCCTGCCCCCGGTAGCAGCGACTAGCTCCATCTCTTCCACCATGACACAAGTGCTCGGCAGTCAAGCTAGCAAATCGGCAAACACGGCGCCGGGCTTGCGACTAAACGGAACATACGCGGTCGCTGGAGGTCTGAAAATAGAATTTCGCGACGACTCAGCAACTCTGGAGTGCAACACAGCATTGAGCTCCGAAGGTTATGCCGTCGTGCCTGAAGGCAGCCAGTTGGTGGTCAAATTCCAGCACAGCACTGGGCCGCTTTCCCTTATCCTACAGCCGAATGGGAGTCTAACCGGCTCAGGCTCGGTAGATGTCAACGGCCGGAAAATCTACCGTTCGCAATCCGGCGAAATAGCTTACACGCCGCAGAACGCGCGCTGCACATTAGGTACGCTGACGCCGACCAAGTGAACAATGAGGAGTTGTTGCAGAAAAGTCTGCACCTCTAGGCTGGATGGCCTCTCGGAAGGGATCCTCGCAGTAAAACGTTGCTCATTGAAACCTTTCTGCAATCTGTTGTGCATTAGCTGATCCAATTCCACTTGCCTGGTAGGTCGGGCGGCGATGGTCGTGAGGAACGATCCGGATTTCGAATATGGTGGGCCAGAGCTTCCCGGTGACAAAGAGGCGGTCGTGCTGGGCGTCGTAGGCGATGCCGTTGAGGACGGCTTCGGCTTCGGTTTTCTGAGCGGCGGGAAGCAGGCCGGCGAGATCGATCCAGGCGATTACGTGGCCGTCTTGCGGGGAGATACGCGCGATTCTGTCGGAGTGCCAGACATTCGCGTAGATTTCTCCTTTGACGACTTCCAGCTCATTCAGGTTGTCGATCGACTTGCCGTCGTCTTTCACGACGATGTGATGGGTTTCCTGGAAGGTGTTGGGGTCGCGAAAGGTCAGAGTGGCGCTGCCGTCGCTGGTGATCAGCTCAGAGGCGGTGTGAGTCATGCCCCATCCTTCGCTTTTGTAGTTGAATTGTGTAACTAGCTGCAGCGTAGCGCGGTCATAGACGAAACAGATTTCTGACTTCCAGGTCCACTCAAGAATGTAGGGGCCCCAGTCAACAATGCCTTCACCAAAATATTTCGGAGGAAGGATGTGCTGCACGGTGGGCTTGCCGGTTTTTGGATCGAGAGCCATGACAGCGGATTGGCCGTTTCTGCCGGTGCCCTCGTAAAACTTTCCGTCGAGATAGAAGAAGCCCTCGGTGTAACTCTCGGTGGAATGCGGGTAGCTTGCCACCACTGTGTAGCCATCGACAGGAGCGGTGGCAGCGGATGAGAGGCGTGACAGGAAAAGCAGGAGTGCTATGCCCCAGACCAACCGGCGAGAGGTCGAAGAAAAGACGCGTATCATTTTGCGAACCATAATAAGCGGAAAACGCGCGGCTTGCCGTGAATCCGTAAAAGCTAATCTAAAAGCATTACAACAGAATGGCGCGCTGCTGCGTCAAATGGATAGGCAAGCAAACTGCAAGCGGCAAATTGAGCAGGGGTGGGCACCCGTCCTTCCGGACAGTGTTGATTCCAGCGCACAAGTTGAGCGCAGCAACCAGGCCAGATTTGCGGTGTTATACTTTACATGTCAACGGTCACGTGCGCCTCAACGGTACACCCGTGCGACTCAAATAGGAGCTTCAAGATGGGTGAGCAGGTAAAAGAGATTTATAACTGGGCGCGTCGCAGGAAGATTATGGCGGCCTTTTTTGTGGCTTTGACCTTGTTGGTGGGAATCATGATCGGGTCGGTAGTTTCCGGTCGCGTATCGGCGGTCAAGAACACGGCATTCGCGGGAACCAACGCGACGCCGCTGGCGGTGCCAGATCCGATTCCGTCGTCGAATTCTTTCTCTGGGATTGTGAATCGGGTGGAACCGGCGGTGGTGAACATCGCCACGACTCAGGTGCTGGAGCATCGTACTCCTTCGGCGCGGCGCAAGCGCTCGCAGCCGGATGATCAGGATGATCCTATGCAGGACTTCTTCGACAAGTTTTTCGACGGGCAGAAGGAAGGGCCGGCGCAGGCCGAGCGCAGCCTCGGTTCCGGCGTAATCGTGGACAAGCGCGGCTACATCCTGACGAACAATCACGTGGTGGATCAGGCGACCAAGGTCCAAGTGCAGCTTAATGGTGAAACCGCGCGGTACACCGCGAAAGTGATCGGCGTGGACGAGGACACCGATCTTGCGGTTTTGAAGATTGATGCGGGCCGCGATCTACCCACTGCGCGACTTGGGAATTCAGATGGAGTGCAAGTCGGCGACTGGGTCCTGGCTATCGGGAGCCCGTTTGGCTTGCAAGCTACAGTGACTGCCGGAATCATCAGCGCTAAGGATCGTGGCGGTATTGGTCATCAATTTCAGCGATTCCTGCAGACTGACGCAGCGATTAATCCGGGCAACTCCGGGGGACCGCTGGTAAGCCTGGGCGGCGACGTGATCGGCATTAACACCGCGATTATTACCGGCAGCCGCGGCTACGAAGGCGTGGGATTCGCGCTGCCTTCGACGACTGCGATCAACGTTTATAACCAGATCATCGCGCAGGGCCGCGTGACCCGCGGATCCATCGGTGTGAGCTTCCAGGAAGATTTAGGCACTAACGCAATCACCCTGAAAGCCCTGGGCGCTCCCTACGGAGTGGTTATCGAAGGCGTTGAGCCTGGCAGTCCAGCGGAAAAGGCTGGATTGAAGGGTGGCGACGTAATCACCAGCGTGAACGGCACTCCGGTTAAATCCGGCAATGACCTCGTGAATCCCATTTCGCTGGCTCCCATTGGCAGCAAGGTGAAACTAAACTACGTTCGCGACCGCTCGCAGAAAGAAACTACCGCAACCGTCGAAGACCGCACGCGAGTGTTCCCGAATACAGCCGGGCGCATGGGTGATCAGCCTAACGGAGAGGCTGCGCCAACTGAATTCGGATTGCACGTTCAGGAGTTGACGCCTGATCGCGCGCACCGCGTCGGGATGGACTCGCAGAAGGGCGTGCTGGTCACGGAAGTTGAACCAGCCAGCTTCGCCGAAGACATCGGATTCGCGCAACGGGACGTTATTGCCGAAGTGAATAGACAGGCGATAAGTTCCGTGGAAGACTACCGCAACGCGATTGGCAAACTGAAGGCCGGCGACAGCGTGGTGTTCAAAGTGCTGCGTCATCAGGATACCGACCGAGTGTTGACGGTGTTTCTGCCAGGTGTTGTGCCTGCGGAAGACAAACGATAAGGCGCTCGAAATAATTCGAGCTTAAACAAAATAATATGAACCGATTCAAACGGCCGACGCACCTGATCCTGCTGTCCCTGCTAGTGGTGGGATTGGGTGTGTCGCCGTGTTTGTCGTCGGCCCAGACTACCGCCAAGAAAAAGGCCAAGAGCAGCAGTAGTTCGCACAAGGGTAAATCCGCAAAATCTTCACGCCATCAGGTAGGGCAGAAAGCTCCCACGCCGCAACGCGTTTCTGAAATTCAACAAGCGTTGGCGAAGAATGGCGCCTATGCGGGAGCGCCGAACGGGAAGTGGGATGCTTCGACCGTTGAGGCCATGAAGAAATTTCAGGGCGCGCACGGCTTGACTCCTTCAGGAAAGCTCGACGCCAAGACCTTGCAACAGCTCGGGCTGGGCTCGCAGACCGCAGGCATCGCGCCTCCCACGCCTGCAGTTAGAATTTCCTCTACAGAAGTTCCCCAGGGCGGGTCACAGCGCGACACCATCAGCAGCAACTACAAGGCCGGCAGCAAACAATAATTCGCACTGCGATTTTTCCAGAGCAATGTGGTTCATGCTCGGTGGTGTGTCAGCGAACACCAAATCGACTATCATTGTAGGTATCGCTCCGCACAGAATTTGCACTTGAAGTGCGCGTTCATGGAGGAAGTATGGCAACGGCGGCGTCACCTCGCGTTTTCAAAAATTTTATCAACGGTGAATGGGTTGAATCGCGTAGTGGCAAAGCATACGAAAATCGCAATCCGGCCAATACCGATGAGCTCGTAGGGATCTTCGTCGCTTCCGGCTCCGAAGATGTGAATGCTGCCGTGGATGCGGCTACAGAGGCATACAAGAGTTGGCGGCTGGTGCCTGCTCCCAAACGCGCGGAGATTTTGTACCGCGCGGCTGAATTGCTGCTGCAACATAAAGAAGAATTTTCGAGTGACATGACCCGGGAGATGGGCAAGGTCCTGGCTGAAACGCGCGGAGACGTGCAGGAAGCCATCGACATGACTTACTACATGGCCGGCGAGGGACGGCGCTTGTTTGGACAGACCACTCCTTCGGAGCTGCCGAACAAATTCGCGATGAGTGCGCGGCAGTCTATCGGAGTGTGCGGCATGATTACGCCGTGGAATTTTCCCATGGCTATTCCGTCGTGGAAGATGATGCCCGCACTGGTCAGCGGAAATACCGTGGTGTTGAAACCAGCGGAGGATACCCCGCTGTCGTCCTATCACCTGGTGCAAATTTTGATGGAGGCGGGTTTGCCGAATGGTGTCGTCAACCTGGTGAGCGGTGACGGCCCGAACGCGGGAGCGCCGCTGGCCGGGCACAAGGATGTGCCCGTGGTCAGCTTTACCGGCTCTACTGCGGTTGGACGAATTATCGCGGAAATGTGCGCGCCGGATTTTAAGCACTGCAGCCTGGAGATGGGCGGGAAGAACATCATCATCGTGATGGATGATGCGAATCTTGAGCTGGCGGTGGATGGGGCGATCTGGGGAGGCTTCGGTACTACCGGGCAACGTTGCACCGCGGCCAGCCGCGTGGCGGTGCACAAGAGCGTTTATGGTGAATTCGTGTCGCGCTTCGTGGCCCGCGCAAAAAAGCTGCGCGTTGGAGATGGGCTGGATGCGACGATCGACATGGGACCGTGCATCAACGAGCAGCAACTGAAGACGGTGATGAGTTACGTGGAGATCGGGAAGGCCGAGGGAGCAAAGCTATTAACCGGCGGGAATCGGCTCACTAGCGGAGCCTACGCCAAAGGCTGGTTCCACGAACCCACGGTGTTCGGCGATGTCGCGGCAAATATGCGCATCGCACAGGAAGAAATCTTTGGCCCGGTGGTGTCGGTTATTCCCGTGGATAATTTTGAGCACGCCATTGAAGTAGCTAACGGCGTACCTTACGGGCTATCCGCGTCGATTTATACACGAAACGTGAACCTGGCGTTTGCGGCGATGCGCGATTTGTATACCGGCATTGTTTACGTCAACGCTCCAACGATTGGCGCCGAGACGCATTTGCCGTTTGGCGGCACGAAGCAGACCGGTAATGGGCATCGCGAGGCGGCCATTGCGGCGATTGACTTTTTCACGGAGTGGAAAACGATGTACATCGATTATTCGGATAAGTTGCAGCGGGCGCAGATCGATAACGCGGAGTGATTCCGGCGCGAGGGACTTTGATTGCGAGGAATGGATGATCAAAAAAAGCCCCCTTGCAAAAACAGCAAGGATGGGCCACCCGAAGAGCCATCCTACGTAGTAGGCAAAGCGTGCTGCGATCAATGGTTTTGGCCGTACTTGACACGTTTCCTAAAATATATCAATTGAGCCATTTTACCGGGCTTGCGTGTAAAGTGCTGATATGAGGAATGCTGCGCTTCAGGAACGCCGGAATCGCCAGATATTGGCGGACATCGTGCGCACGTACATTGAGACGGGCGAGCCGGTATCTTCGCGTGTTATTTCCCAGAGATTTGAGGAAACGCTCAGCACCGCCACGATTCGCAACGTGATGGCCGACCTGGAAGATGGCGGGCTTCTTTTTCAGCCGCACACTTCCGCAGGCCGCGTGCCGACGGCTGCGGCGTATCGTTTTTTTGCGCAAGAAATCGCCTCGCGGGCCACGTTGAGCATTGAGGATCGCGACTGGATTAAGAGTGAATTTAATGCCGCCTCCAGTTCCGCGGACATGACCGAACGGGCCGGACTCGTACTGGCGGAAGTTTCCAGCGGATTGGGCATCATCGTGTCCCCGCCTTTAGCCAAAACCGTGCTCGAGCACGCCAGAATGTGGCTATTGCCGGATGGGCGCGTGGTGGTGGTCTTGATTTCTCACGGCGGCGTTACGCGGGACAAGATTTTACGCCCACATCGGTTGTTCACCCAAACCGAACTGGACGGTATCGCGGAGTTTCTGAACCAGCATTATGCGGGGTGGACACTGGAGGCGATTCGCGGGGACCTGCTCCAAAAACTGGCTACGGAACGCGAACGCTATGAAGGGATCGTGCAAGGGGCGTTGACGCTCTGCGATCCGGCGGTTCTGGGCGCGGATCTGGCGGCCCAGGTGCATGTGGAAGGTACCGCGCAGATGATTGGCGCGGCGGAATTTGCGGACCAGGCGCGGCTGCGAGACTTGCTGTCGGCAATTGAGCAGAAGCACCGGCTGGTCACGGTTTTGAATGCGTGCATTGATACTCCGGAACCGGTTTTCGTGAAAATCGGCGTCAAAGAAATATCGGCGGCGGGTGAAAACCTGGCGCTGATCAGCGCTCCGTACATGAGTAATGATCTGGTGCAGGGATCGCTGGGTGTGTTGGGGCCGACGCGCATGCCGTACGAGCGCGCGATGACTGCCGTGGCTTACGTCGCGCAACTCTTCAGCGAAGCGCTGAGCAAAATTTGAAAGATTTCTGGCAAAAGAGAGGCTGGAGCGTCATGGGAAACGATTCCAAAAAGAACGGGGAAATAAGCCCCGATAGCAATGTCAACACTGCGGCAGATTCGTCGCCAGAAGTTAATCCCGTCGAAGCGGAATATGCTAACGCCGATGCAGACGTCGGCAAGCTTGCGAAGGATCTCGAAGACCTGCGCCAAACGCTTTTGCGCCGCCAAGCGGATTTCGATAATTACCGCAAGCGGGTGGAAAAAGAACGTTCGGAGGATTCCCGGCGTACGACTGCCCGGCTGATCGAGGCTTTGATTCCAGTGATAGACAGCTTCGATCAGGCGCTGGCCTTGCACCGTGAACCGGAATATGCGAATTATCGCAAAGGCTTCGAGCTCATTCACAAACAGCTGCTTGACAATATCGCCAAGCTGGGCGCGGAGCGTGTGGAGCCGGTGGGCGCGAAGTTCGATCCGCATTTACATCAGGCTATGGATCGCACGGAATCCTCGGAAAAAGATGAGGGCACAATCTTGCAGGTTTTTCAGCCGGGTTACGTTTTTCACGGGCGTGTGTTGCGTCCTGCCATGGTGCGCGTAGCGGTTCACCCCACCGCCGCATCTAAGACTGCAAACTAAAAACTATTCGGGAGCCGACATTCGATATGCCCAGGTCGACACAAAAGGATTTCTATGAGGTGCTCAGCGTCAAGCGCGAAGCCACGATTGAGGAGATCAAGGCGTCTTACCGCCAAAGCGCGCTGAAGTGGCACCCCGACCGCAATCCGGTAAATAAAGAAGAAGCAGAAATAAAATTTCGCGAATGCACCGAAGCCTACAGCGTGCTGAGCGATCCGCAGAAGCGTCAAATCTACGATACGTACGGCCATGAGGGACTGCGCGGTTCGAACGTCGGCACGGACTTTAACAGTTCCGTGTTTCAGGACTTCCACGACATTTTTGGCGACTTTTTTGGATTTGAGGAATTGTTTTCGGGCGGGCGCCGTGGGCGCGGGCGCAATCAACGCGGCGCCGATCTCCGTTATGACATGACGCTGACTTTTGAAGAAGCGGCGGCCGGAGTTACGACCAAGGTTAAGCTGCCGAAGCAGGAGCTGTGTTCGGCGTGCAACGGAACCGGTGCGAAAAAGGGAACCGGTGTGACAACGTGCCAGACCTGTGGCGGGCGCGGGCAGATGGCCTACCAGCAGGGATTTTTCACCATTACGCGTACCTGCCCAGCGTGTCAGGGCGCGGGACAAATTATTCGCGAACGATGCCTGGAGTGCCGCGGTAACGGGCGCGTGGAGCGCGAGAAAATTATCGAATTGCGAATTCCTCCCGGTGTCGATTCGGGGACGCGCCTCAGAGTTACCGGTGAAGGCGAGCAGGGGCCGAACGGCGGTCCTGCGGGCGATTTGTATGTCGTCCTGGATGTAAAAGAACATCAATTTTTTGAGCGGCGAGGCGCCGATCTGTATTGCACGATTCCGCTGAGCGTGGTGCAGGCGGCGCTGGGCACCGAATTGCAAGTGCCGGGTCTGGGCGGCGAAGAAAAACTAAAAATTCCCGAAGGCACGCAGAGTGATGCAGTGTTTCGTGTCAAAGGTAAAGGGCTGCCCGACCCGCGCGGTGGTGGCAAAGGGGATCTTTATTACCACGTTCGCGTCCTGACCCCCACTAAGTTGACGCGCGAGCAACGCAAATTGATGGAGCAGCTGGGAGCTTCGCTAAAAGTGGAAAATAAGCCCGCGGACCGCAACTCGTCCATCTTTGAAAAAGTCAAAGATATTTTCGGGTAAGCAGGCCCGTGGCGTTGTAATTTCCAGCGCCAACTCTCCCCAATTCCGGCAGCTATCGCCATCTAGGATAGAATCGTCACGTGCGGCGACGGTTTTTCGTTGAAAAATTCGAGGGCCAACGGGCGCTGGTTTCAGGCGACAGAGCGCGCCACCTGGGTGTAGTGCTACGCGCCCAAGCAGGGCAGCTCTACGAATTGAGCGACGGGGAACGCGTGTGCCTGGGGCGCATCGAGAAAGTGGCGCGGGACATGGTGGAGTTTGCGCTGCTTGAAGAGCTGCCTGCAAATGAGCCGACCTTTCACGTAACACTGTTGCTCTCGGTGCTGAAGTTCGACGCGTTTCAGTGGGCCATTGAAAAGGCGACCGAGTTAGGCGTCACAGAGATTGTGCCTTTGGCCGCGGCGCGGAGCGAGAAAGCTTTGATTGCCGCCGCGGAAAAGCGTTCCGAGCGCTGGCGAAAAATTGTGTTGGAGGCTGCGCAACAGTCCCGGCGCGTGCGGTTGCCGGTGCTGCAGCCGGTTGCGAGGCCCGAAGCGGCGTTTGCGGCCCGTGGGGATCAGCTGGGTATTTTTCTTTCTGAGCGCGCGGACGCGCCTCCCTTGCGCATCGCACTACGGAGTCAGGCAGCATCCGAGGCCGTGCTAGCGGTCGGGCCGGAGGGCGGTTGGACCGATGAGGAGCGTGACGCGGCATTGAAAGCCGGCTTTCACGAGGCTTCGCTTGGGAAGCTGATTTTGCGGGCGGAGACGGCGGTGGTTGCCGCATTGGCGGCGCTAACGTATGCGCTTGGGGACTAGTTGACGCGACCAACCCGGCGAAAACCCATGTGTCGCAAGCCCTATTGAGAGCGTCTGAATTGATGCTCACGGAAGGCAACGGGAACGTGAGTCGGCGGAATCTTACTTAATACACGGGAAAGGCATCAAAGCTTTGTGCCTCCGGTTCGGGCATTGCCGCGCAGGCCGCCACACGAAAAGGGAATCTGGCGCGTTGCGCGATGCTCATGCTATAAATACGAGACAGAAAAAATGGAACTCTCCGACGAGAAACCTGGTGCATCGAGCATAAATTCGAACAGCTCTGCAGCTATTTCTCCGAGTACTTCTCCCGAAACGTCTCCGTCGCTACTCTCTTTGCGCCACGAAATTCGAGTGTGGACCCGCGATTTGCTTATCGCCATCGGCCTCGCGCTGGTCATCATTGTCTTCCTGTATCAGCCGGTGAAGGTGGAAGGCACCAGCATGGCGCCCCTGCTTTCCGATCAGGAACGCATCTTCATCAATAAATTTGTTTACCGGTTTGAAGCCATACATCGCGGCGATGTGGTGGTGTTCTGGTACCCGCTGGACCGCTCGAAGTCATTTATCAAGCGAGTGATTGCGTTGCCGGGCGAGACGGTGACCATCCGCCAAGGTGTCGTGACCGTGAATGGCGCGGTGGTGCCTGAGCCTTACGTTCCACCGCAATACGAAGATGTCAGTGATTACGGACCGACGCGCGTGCCAGCAGATAGTTATTTCGTGATGGGCGATCACCGCATCAGTTCGAACGATTCGCGGGTGTTCGGGCCGGTACCCAGCCAGTTTATTTATGGTCGCGCTGTGTTTGCGTACTGGCCGGTAGATCATTTCGGTTCGTTGGCGATGACAGAAGCGGAAAGCAAATAGTTGAAGAGCCAGGTTCCATTCCTAGCTACGGATCGGTTGCACTCTACTAGTCACTTGTTTCACTTCCTTAGGACTGCGATGATAAAAACAGGGGGCTCCACTGACGGAAGTCCAGCATCGACCCGCAACACTTGCGCTGGAAGACGGGCGCATATTTAACGGCCGCGCGGCCGGCGCGATCACGCGCCGCGGCGGCGAAGTCGTTTTTAATACCAGCCTCACCGGTTACCAGGAAGTTTTCACCGATCCAAGTTACGCTGGCCAGATTGTCTGTCTCACCTATCCGCACATAGGAAACGTTGGAGCGAATCTCGACGATGAGGAAGCTCCGCGACCATACATCGAATCGCTGGTGGTGCGCGAATTCTCGCAAGTGTCGTCCAACTGGCGTTCGTCAGAGACGGCGCAGCTATATCTAAACCGTCACCAGATTCCGGTGATCTGGGATATCGATACGCGCGCGTTGGTGCGTCACATTCGAAGCGTGGGCGCGTTGCGTGGCGTGGTGGCCACCGATGGAACCGCGGCTGAGCAACTTATCCGCGAAGCGAAAAGTCTGCCCAAGATGGCAGGCCAGGAACTAGCTAGTCGCGTAAGCTGCAACCGAGCATATTCCTGGGATAAAGGATCCATTGAGCTCGCTTCCGCTCCGTGGACCGAGCAATCCGCATCTACGCCTCCTGAGACGAGGCGATTTCGCGTGGCCGCGTATGATTACGGAATCAAACAAAACATTTTGCGCATGTTGATCGATCACCACTGTGAAGTGCTGGTGGTCCCGGCCCAAACTTCGGCGGAAGAAGTGCTCGAATTGGGGCCGGACGGTGTTTTCTTATCAAATGGCCCCGGGGATCCTGAACCGGTCGATTACGCAGTGGAAAATATTCGCAAGCTGATCGGTAAAGTTCCGGTGTTTGGAATTTGTTTAGGGCACCAGCTCTGCGGTCTGGCGCTAGGCGGGAAAACCTTCAAACTGAAATTCGGGCATCACGGTTCGAATCACCCGGTGCAGAACCTGCTGACGCAGAAAATCGAAATCACCGCTCAAAATCACGGGTTTTGTGTCGATCCCGATTCTTTGCCTTCCAGTGACGTGGAGATTACGCACGTAAATCTAAACGACCACACCAACGAAGGAATGCGGCACAAGTCACTGCCCTTGTTCAGTGTGCAGTATCATCCAGAGGCTTCGCCGGGCCCGCACGATTCGCATTACCTGTTCACGCAATTTACGGACATGATGCAGGAAGTCCGGCGATAGGATTTATTTCTTGTTCATGACGGAAAAATATAATAATTCAGGCTGGAAGCCTGTTCACGCGGATGCCTAAGCGAACGGACATCAAGAAAATCATGATCATCGGATCCGGGCCGATTGTTATCGGGCAGGCCTGTGAATTCGACTATTCCGGTGCGCAAGCGTGCAAGGCGCTGCGGTCGGAAGGGTATGAAGTAGTGCTGGTGAATTCGAATCCGGCGACGATCATGACTGATCCGGAGATCGCGCAGCGGACATATATTGAGCCGCTCACCAAGGATTATTTGGAAGAAATTATCTCCCGCGAAAAGCCCGACGCGTTACTCCCCACTGTAGGCGGGCAAACTGCGCTGAATCTTGCAGTGGAGCTTGCGGAAAGCGGCATCCTCGAAAAGCACGGCGTGGAAATGATTGGAGCCTCGCTACGCGCCATCAAGGTGGCCGAGGACCGCCTGTGGTTTAAAGACGCTTGCCGCAAAATTGGGCTGGAAGTTCCTGCTTCCGCGCTCGTGAATAATGCGCAAGACGCGTTGCGGCTTTGCGACCAACTAGGATTTCCGCTGGTGATTCGTCCCTCGTTTACGTTGGGAGGCACTGGCGGCTCCATCGCGTACAACCGCGAGGAATTTGGGGAAGCGATTTCGCACGCGCTGGACATGAGCCCGGTGCACGAAGCGCTGGTCGAAGAATCCGTGCTCGGGTGGAAAGAATACGAACTCGAAGTGATGCGCGATTACCGCGACAATTTCGTGGTCATTTGCACTATTGAGAATTTTGACCCCATGGGCGTGCACACCGGCGACTCTATCACCGTAGCCCCGGCGCAAACGCTGACCGACAAGGAATACCAGCGCATGCGCGATGCGGCAGCCGCGATCATACGCGAAGTCGGCGTGGAGACCGGCGGGTCCAACGTGCAGTTCGCCATAAATCCTGAAAATGGCAAGATGACCGTGATCGAAATGAATCCGCGCGTATCGCGCAGTTCGGCATTGGCCAGCAAAGCTACAGGGTTTCCGATTGCAAAAATTGCGGCACGCCTGGCGGTGGGAATGTCGCTGGATGAAATTCCTAACGACATCACTAAGCAGACGCCCGCATGTTTCGAACCAACAATCGACTATGTGGTAGTGAAAATCCCCAAGTGGCAATTCGAAAAATTTCCTGGCGCCGACAGTACGTTGGGAACGCAGATGAAGTCCGTCGGCGAAGTGATGGCCATCGGCAGGACATTCAAAGAGGCGCTGCAGAAGGGCATCCGCTCCCTTGAGCCCAGCACTCCATGGCGCGCGCCTGCGGAGACGCCGGACTCTTTGCTGCGCGAGAAGCTTGCCACACCGCGTCCGGACCGCATTCATTGGCTGCTCACCGCCGTGGAGCGTGGTTTGCCTGCTCAAGAAATTTGCGAGCTTACAAAAATCGATCCGTGGTTCATTCAACAGATTGAAGAAATCATCGCCATGAATCGCCGCGCCGCGAAGGTCACGGTGGAAACGGCCTCGAAGGAATTGCTGCGTGAAGTGAAACGTCACGGCACGAGCGACGAGCAGTTAGCGCAGATGTGGAAGACCACTGCGGCTGCGGTGCGGTTGCAGCGTGCGCGATACGGCGTCAGCCCGGTTTTCAAACGGGTGGATACTTGCGCCGCCGAATTCGAATCGTTTACGCCGTACATGTACTCGACCTATGAAGACGAGGACGAATCCAACGCGCAGTCACGGCCAAAAATTATCATTCTGGGCAGCGGTCCTAACCGTATCGGGCAGGGAATTGAATTCGATTATTGCTGTTGCCACGCTTCGTTTGCGCTGCGCGAAGATGGTTTCGAAACCATCATGGTCAATTGCAATCCGGAAACGGTTTCGACCGACTATGACACTTCGGACCGCCTGTATTTCGAACCACTGACGCTGGAAGATGTTTTGGCAGTAGTGGA
>JAUTXJ010000024.1 GCA_030838075.1 Acidobacteriaceae bacterium | reverse complement strand
TGAACTGAGCTAAGCATGTAGTCTTCGGCTCGTAGCGCTTTTCGGACGGGGGTTCGACTCCCCCCGCCTCCACCATCTTAAAGTATTTATAATCAATCAGTTATGGTTGTGCCGTGGTGTCTGCGTTCCAGATTAGTTCCACTCGCACTTTTTAGTGGAGGCGGGGGAAACGGTACAGCCTCCACTTTACGCTCGCTGTGGAAGTCATTTCAGCGCAGCGCGGACGGAGTCAAAGAGTTGATCGTCAGTGGTTGCGAAATTCAGGAGATCACCGTCCGAAACAAAAGATTCGGGTTGAATTAGCTCGAGCTGCAACCAAAATAAATCTGTTTGATCCTTTGCTTCGGAACTCTTCAAACTGAACCCGGGCCCGAAGTTGGCGAAGACCTCTACTTGGCCAGCCTGCATCGAGGTCTCAAACACATTGCCTTGAAACAATTTCCCCAAGTCTCGCGGGATCTTGAACACATACCATTCATCGTAGAGGTCGTGGGGCAACTTCTCGACCGATTCAACCTTCGGGCTGTATGCAATCCCTCCTCGGCTCTGCCACCCAGCAAGTATTTCGTCTTCATTCGGCACAAGCCATCCGCTATCGAAAGACGTGACGGCAATGTATTTACCAAGAACCACTTGTGGGCAAGAGGTTATGAGGTCGTGCAGTTCGTGTTCGGCGGTCGTTAGCCAGGAATAATCGCCTCGTGAGCCAGTTTTCATGTTGGATTGATCCGTTCAACGAATGTGAATTACAAACCTAAGATAGTAGCTGGTCTGACCGCGGGAAAAGCATGTTGAATCAAATGCTTTTCATCAAGCCGACAAAAACGGTCGTCGCACAAAAACCATGTTCCAGATACGTTCTAGTGGGCCGCGTTTTCTGATGCGAGAGCGTTTTCTGCGTCTCGATTTTTCAATAAGTTGCGTGTTTTCAACGGGCTTACGTATTCCGACTCCCCCGCCTCCGTAATTTACTTGATATATCTATTATTTGTCAGTAATATAATAGCTAGACTCTTGCCCGGGAAGCTACAGCGAATCACTGTTCGGATGAGCCTCCGTACAAAACCCGCATGAGTAGCATCCTGAGCTGATTGAAGTTGTCCGGCCGCGCGACGAAGACATTTCCACCGATCTCTTCCTCTGACCCTTCCGAAACCTTTGAAATCGAAAAGATGACAATCGGCGTAGTAGCCAACGACGATGCGATCCAGTCCGCTAGTTCCGGGAACATAACCGCCGATTACCAACTCCTGTCCACTGTTGAGTCGATGTTTCATCCAAGCGTCTGTACGCTTTCCGGATTCGTTAGAAGTTGTCTTTTCGTTTTCCGATTATCCCTTCAAGCTTTTGCTGGCGTACCGCGGCGAGCAGGTCGGTGGCGGATGCCTCCACGTAGTCCACGACTTTGATCGCTCATCGCGGATTGGAAGTGAGTTCAATAGAGCGAGCAACCTGTTAAGGGATATAAGGCGCTTCCCCTTGACAAAATATGGTGATATCACTATATTACCTTAATGACAGAAGAGCCGCCGCTGAAGCCGGTTGTTTGGGTGGGGTCGAGCCGAAAGGATTTGAGGAAGTTTCCTGATCCTGTCCAGCATCAAGTCGGCTATGCGATTTATATCGCGCAGCGAGGTGGCAAGCATCGCGACACCAAAGTGCTGACCGGGTTTGGAGGAGCAGGGGTGCTTGAAGTGGTTGAGGATTTTCGCGGCGACACGTTTCGCGCTGTGAACACCTTGAAGTACTCGGATAGCGTTTATGTGTTGCACGCGTTTCAAAAGAAATCGAAAAGCGGACGCGAGACACCTCGCCGAGACATGGAGCTTATTGAGCAGCGGCTGCGCGAGGCCGAACAGATAGCCAAAGGGAGAAAGTCATGAGCAAGAAGTCTTACGAAATGGGAAGCGGTAACGTATTCAAGGACCTCGGAATTCCGAATGCCGAAGAGCATTTGGTCAAGGCTCAGCTCGTCTTCAAAATTGACACGATCATGAAGGATCGTGGTCTCAAGCAGGCTGCATCTGCTGATCTCTTGGGCATCAAGCAGCCCGACGTTTCCAAGATGCTGCGGGGTGATTTCAAGCAGTTTTCAGTCGAACGGCTGCTGCGCTTCCTGGTGGCGCTTAACCAAGACGTCGAAATCGTCGTGAAACCTCACCGAAGCCGAAGCGATGCGGCGGCGCTGCACGTGTCATAAAGGGGACCTTCCAAAGTCCTGTTACGCGTGCAGCGTTTTGAGGTGCTGACCGCGAACCTTAATGCGGCAACAAGATCCTACGCGGTCTGGATTTGCGGCCACGTCTCAGCGATCACCTTTGAGCGTATTGGAAGGCAGCCTTAATTCCGAGAAAACACGATAGGGAAAGCCGTCAAACAGACAATAAACAGACTCCGCAACCTTAAACTTACCATGGGCGGCCTTTAGCGAATCCAGGGTTCCGGCTAAACTTCAATGGTATACGGCCCGTCGAACTCGGGGACGCCTGCGTGGCGTCCGGCCATCCACCGCAACACGTAAACGCTCCTCGGATCAGTTTTCCCTCCCGAGATCTTGTCGACCGGTGCTAATACTGTCCGCGTTCACAACGGATCGAAATCCTCGGACCCTCGACCACCTTCTATCCTCAAGCAGTGCTTCCATTCTGACGAAGTGTTCCATTTGTTGAAGAGGACTAGTGCGTAGCGCTCTGGTATACCATCGTAAAGTGTACAGCCTGCCTCGTGCGCATCATATGCCGTAAAGCTGGCGGTGCCCTCCCTGCCTGTCGGTATGTGTTTCCAGCGGTATTCCCTGACAATCATTGGGCTGGTCTAGCTAACGTCGTGACAAAAGTCGTCCGGACAAAGTCCACGGACCATCGATTGCGTTTAGAAAAAGTCAGTAAGATGAAAAATATTACCGCGTATACGAGTTGATCCCCGACCACCGGCCAGTTCTGCGCGAGGGAACTGCCGATCTGGAGAACCAACAGAACCAGACTCCCAGCCACGAGCGCATTACGAGTAAAAAGGCCGAGCGAGATTAGCAAGCCGATGGAACCCTCCAGCCACGGAAGAATGTAAGCGAATGGCGGCAGAAACCAGGATGGCAAAGGGGCGGCCTGCATTTCCTTTGTGATGTAAACCAGGAACGCCGCATGGCCCTCGATAAGACGAGCCACTCCGTGCAAAAACAGATTCGTGCCAAAAGTGAGGCGCAGAAGAAAGTATCCGATTTCCGTGTTTGATATCTCGGGCCGCTTGCCGGAGCATTTGATGTGAACTGATTCGTGATTCATAGGCTTTCTCATCCAATATACGTCGAAGCTGTGTCGGTTGAATTTTTTCCTAAAGCTTAGCGGCTCGCCTCGCAAGGATTTGATACATCTCACATATGATTCTTCATCATAAGAAAAGTTACGGGTTCCCCCGTTGTAGCGAGCGATTATTCACGGACTCCTCGTTACGGCGATTTGTTTCAGTAGTGTATGCCTCGTGAAACTTTTTTAAACGACATGTGAGTCTGATTCGGAGGTATGAACCTTCATCGACCTTGGTCGATGATTTGGTTTAGACCGCGGCTGCCTTTTGTCGGAGATTATCACGCGGTAGCGCGTCAATCCCGCCAACGCGCAATGAATCAAAATTACTCATTGAAAGGTTGGAAAAAGATGGAACCAATGGCAAGCACGATGCGCTACAGAAATAGATTCATTCTGCGCGGAGCCGTGATTGTTGGCTTGGTCGCACTTGGGGCGTCAGCTTTGACGCGTACAGGTGTTCAAGGTCAAACACGCGTGGGCGGGGAAGCACTAGGAACTCTTGCAGCGTCCCGATGCTTTTAAGGGCACAGCGACATTCCCTGTCGTATTCTGCTGGTACAAAGGCCAGCCCGCTTTGTACATCCAAACGGATGCGTCGGATGTCAGCACCGCGGAGCAACAAGGAGTCAATCTTGTTCCGCAACTTGCCAACGCCATCAATGCCCCCGGCGGCGCCGTCGACGATATTTATAAAATCGCAAACTTCAAGCAGGGCAACATCATTCCATCTGCACCTATTCCTGCGGGGCCAACCAACTCCGATCCAAACTATACGCCTCTGTGGCGGGTGACCGTGGTTACCTGGAGACCTGGCACCACGCCTCACATCCTAAAATCGGAAGAAGAATTATTCGCAGCTCGCGACGCCGGTCTGGTTATTTTGCAAAAAACCGACATCGTCCTCAATTGCCCTGTCATCTACACGCCCTTCGGCGGCCAATTGCAAACGGTAAAAATTGGCTTGAGCGACGGCGACAAACGCGATCGAAACTAACGCCCAACGCAGAAAATTTACAATGCTGGCCGGGGCGATCATCAATCGTCCCGGCTAGTTATTACGTCAATCCTACATTGCCGGGTATCGGTGGATATCTGCCGTAAGGACAAGCTTTCCGAAATCCCGCAGTCGTATCCAATTCACTGGCCAAGCAGGATAGGAAGAAGTACACCTAAGCTAAGAGCAAAAAACCAAAGCGCTGGCGCAGGCGTTCCCACAGGGCGTAGGCGGCGTCGCTCTCTGGTCGCGGTTCGAGGGTCCAAAAGCAGATACCGCGTGTAGTGGCGATCGAACAGAGAAAAAACCAAAGCCGTTACCGCGCCGTAGATCAAGTGTCCAAGAAGAGATGGCAACAAAGCCGACACGGCCCCCGTGCTCCAATCACACACCCCAGTCAGCAGCAAAGGCAGCAGCGTCAGCGGCCCGAGATACCACCAAATCAAACCGAACAACCATCCCCATCCAATACTGGATCCCGAACCGGATGTTTCGTTTCGGAATAGCAGACCGTAGCTCATCCCGATCACGGCGGTCACTGCCAAGTGAATAAGGATCGGGCGAAACCCTACTAAGCTCGCGCTCACCTCCGCGATTTTAGGCAACACCCCGGTGGCCATCATTATCGGCAACGACGCGAGGCCGCCAACAAAACCGGCCGTGGCGCCCCATCCCAGCGAGCGAAGTATATGCACGCCGGGCCCTTCGATCTGGCGGTTTAACGGGTCAGACTGAATGAACAGACGAACCCAAATCCTGTCGATGGTCCCATACGCAACTCCTAAAATCAGTCCGTACAAAATGTGTCCCACTAGCGAGCCAAACACGGCGCTGCCTTGCTCCGCCGACCAATCGATAGGCATTCCCGCAGCGAGCGGCGAGAACGTCAGCGGTCCTAGAAACCACCAAAAAATTCCAAAGCCGAGGCCCCAACCCATGCAAGACCCGTACCCTCGAACATCTTTCTGAAAAAGCAATCCGAAGAACACACCGATGAAAAACGCCACTAGAAAATGCAGAGCGATGGTCTTGGGGCGAGAACTGAGTTCACCAAATCCCACCAAGAGAGGAAAGTAATCGCCGGAAGACACCCACCTACCAAAGATTAAGCCACCCAGCGTGCCCGAAACGCCTCCAGCCACAATGGCGCGGCCCCACGCGAATTTCCGGTCGGCACTGGAAGCGCGCAAGGCTCCGCGAATGCCAAGTCCCACGCCGACTGGCATTCCGATGCAAAGTAAAAAT
>JAUTXJ010000237.1 GCA_030838075.1 Acidobacteriaceae bacterium | reverse complement strand
GCCGCCTTCGCCATTTCCTCGATGGTGTGGCGGCCATCGCTCGCCGTCGTGTGCATCTGCAAGTCGCCCTTGATATCCTTCAGCTCCAGAAGCTTTGGCAGGCGATGTTCAGCGGCGGCTTCGATCTCCCCGCAATTTTCCCGCAACTCCGGCGCAATGAAGTCCAGCTTCAATTTTGTGTAAATTTCTTCTTCCGTCCGCCCCGCCACTCGCTTCCCGGATTTCAGCGTGGTCATCGCATACTCATTTAACGTGTAGCCCATATCGATAGCCCGGCCGCGCAGCTTCACGTTGTGCTCTTTCGATCCCGTAAAATAAATCAACGCCGCGCCGTAGCTATTTTTTTCAATTAGCCGCACATCCACCTGCAGACCGCTGTCCAGCGTAAGGCTCACCTTGTTGCCGCCCTTGGCCAGCACTTGATCGATTCGCGGATATTTCAAAATGTGCTCCGCAATCACATCGATCTTGTCTTGCGAAGTGTGTCCCTCCGCCAAAATCAGAAGAAAATCCAGGTCACCGATAGTTTCTTTGCACCGCCGCAGGGAACCAGCCGACGTGACGGACTCAATTCCCGCGCCCAGTTTTTTTATATACGCAATTATTTCCGCCGCCGCAGGCTCCGCCTTGTCCGTTCTAAATCTTCCGGTGGCGCGCTTGTGCACTTCCACAGCCTTCAAAATATTCTGCTCGGTCTTTTCACCGAAGCCCGGCAAATCCCGCAGCTTCCCCTCTTTCGCCAGCCGCTCCACATCCGCCACCGTCGCCGCCTGAAAAGTCGACCACAGAAACGCCACCTTCTTCGGTCCCAGTGATTGCAATTGAATTACTTCCAGAAGGGTAGGAGGGAACTTCTTCAACAGTTTGGCGCGCAGTGAATAATCGCCAGTCTTCAAAATCTCCAGGATGTGCTCCGCCATGCGATCGCCAATCCCAGGCAGTTCCGTCAATTTGGCGGCATCCTGCGCGATCTGTTCGATGGAGTCATGCATTCCGCCGATCAACTCCGCCGTCTTCTCATAGCTGCGGTAGCGCCCAATAATCGCGCCATCAATCTGCAGCAACTCCGCCGTCTCTCGCAAAATCCGCGCCACCGTCTTGTTGTCCATCCCCACATTGTAAATCCATTCCCGCGCGCAACACATGCCAAGGGAGACACAAGTCAACGAGACACACGCCGAGGAGACACGCAGGGTGCCCCACCCTAGGTTTCTGAGGGTGGGTCTTGTAACGTGGAACCGCCTCCAACTTAAACCCTAAGTTCTTAAATCGGTGGATCGCATATTGGTGCTGGTGTGCTTCGACAGGGAAGCGTCGCCGCCAGGCATTGTCACCTGTGGCAAAACGGCGTTGGATTGTTTCTATGAGAAGTAACTACGTGTTGGTTTTCGATACGTTGGCAGCTTGCGGCCCTTTCGGTCCCTGTACAATCTCAAATGCCACCGGGTCCCCCTCTTGCAAGGTGCGGTAGCCATCGCCGCTGATCGCTGAATAATGCACAAAAACATCTGGACCATCATCCCGTCCGATAAAGCCATATCCTTTCGAATTGTTAAACCACTTGACGATTCCTTGCACTAGGACGTCCTCCTGGCTTAGACCCAAATGTTTCATTTCGTTCTCCACGTCGACACCCCTGCGTCGACGCCATAAAATAATTTGCGCGGAGTGTATCAGAATGAACCGATGCGTCAAGAGGGGAGTGGGATGTATCGTGCCCGAAAAGGTAAATAACCAATAAACTAGAGATTAATAGTTATTAATCTTTCGTCGTAAGGAACCTAATGTAGTACAGCAAACCAGCGATGGTTTTGCCATCACGGATAATTCTTTTCTGAATCATTTGTTCCAGTTCCTCGCGATCGTACGCGCGGCTCTCGATTCTCTCGTCCTTCTCGGGCTGTGCTATTCCTTCGCTCAAGCCCTCCGCCAGCAAAATAAACATTTTCTCTTCCAGAAATCCTGGCGACGGAAAAAAGTCCAGAAAAATCCGGAACCGTTTCGCGCGGTATCCGGTTTCCTCGATTAATTCCCGCGCTGCCGCTTTGCGCGGACTCTCGCCTTCATCAATACGTCCCGCAACCAGCTCCCAAAGAAATGCCCTCGCCGCATGCCGGTACTGCCGGATCAACAACACCCGCCCATCCTCCAGGACCGGCACCACCACCACCGAGCCAGAATGGGTAATCACTTCTCGGGTGGTCCGCACTCCGCCGGGCTCCTCCACTTCATCGCGCCGGATTCCAAACACCGGCCCGCGATAAATTGTTTTGCTGCGAAGGATGCGTGCCTTCTCGGCCTTGCGCTTTGCCATGGCTTCTCCGTTTTGCCCGACAATCATAACGCGACCAGCCGCGAACTTCGCCGGCCGACGCTATCCTCAAAGGGAATCTTTAAAATGCAGCGCTTAACGCGGTCACAATTGCGCCCCCTGCAGCCCCCGCCTATACTTACCGCAGCTTCATGACGGGATGTGTTCGGCTTCCAGATCTAAATTCGTCGCTGTAACTTTGCTCCGATGACCATCAACACCATTATCGTCGATGACGAAAAGCCGGCCCGCGATGAGCTCGCTTTCCTTCTGAAGAGTTTCCCCGAAATTAATCTCATCGGTCAGGGCAAAAATGGCGTCGAAGCCGTAGCCCTGATCAAAGAGCATCTCCCGGATCTGGTCTTCCTCGACGTAAAAATGCCCGGTCTCGACGGTTTCGGCGTGCTCAAAAAATTGGTCGAGCGCAAAATGAAAATGCCCCACGTGGTCTTCGCCACCGCTTTTGACCAATACGCCGTTCAAGCATTCGACGTCAGCGCCGTTGACTACGTCCTGAAGCCTTTCGACAAAGGTCGTCTCGCCAAGGCCATTAACCGTGCTCGCAAAATGCTCGAAACACAAACTTCCGCAACCGATCGTCTCGAGCAGCTTGTAAGTCAACTGGAATCCAGCCGCCAGAATTCTTCGCCACCCGCCAAGCTACTCGTAAAATCACAGCAGCGTCTGCTCCTCGTCGACGCCGAAGATTTTATTTGCGCTTCGATCCAGGATGGTTTGATTTCCGTGACAGCCCGCGACGTGGAGGGCACTTCAAATTACCGCACGTTGGAAGAATTGAACGACAGCCTGGACTCCGACGCATTCTGGCGCCCGCACCGCTCCTTTCTCGTCAACATCCACCACATCAAAGAAGTTGTGCCGTGGTTTAAGTCCAGCTACATGCTAAAAATGAACGACAAAAAACAAACCGAGATTCCCGTGAGCCGCGCCCAGACCAAACGCCTCCGAGAATTATTTAAACTCTAATCTGAGCGCTGTATTTTCCGTTTTAAATATAACCACGGAGGAAGGACATATCTAATGCGCGAAAAGCGCCGGCTCGCTTATCTGCTTCTTCTCCCTTCTTTTCTGCACGGATTCTCCACCGCTTCTGCTCAAGAGCGGCCTCTCACCGCACGCGAAGTCATCCAACGCATTCAGGAACATGTAGGCATCCCTTGGCAGAAAGAAACCGTCGACACCTTCAAAGCCGGCGATCCCGACACCAAAGTCACCGGCATAGCGGTCACCATGATGGCCACCTTCGACGTGTTGCAACGCGCCGCCGCTTCGGGCACGAATCTGATCATCACCCACGAACCAACTTTCTATAATCATCTCGATGACTTAAAAGAAATCCCGCAAAAAGAAACCGACCCGGTGCTCGCCGAAAAGTTGGCGTTCATCAAGGAACACCATCTGGTGGTCTGGAGATTCCATGATCACTGGCACAGACGCACTCCAGACGGTATCGAAGCAGGAATGGTCCGCGCCCTCGGTTGGGAAGCCTTCCAGGACAAACAAAACCAATACTTCTTCACAATTCCAGAAACTACGCTCGATAAATTAGCCGCTATGCTGAAAGCCCGGCTGGAACTTCACACCATGCGTGTCGTCGGCGATCCCAAAATGAAAGTGTCCCGGGTAGCGCTTTCGCCTGGCGCTGCAGGCATGCAGCGAGAAATCGGCGCGCTCGAGAATCCCGACATTCAGTTGTTAATCACCGGCGAATCTCGCGAATGGGAGACTGTGGAGTACGCCGCGGACGCCGTCAGCGAAAAGAAAAACAAGACCCTGATTGTTCTGGGTCACATCCCCTCGGAACAAGCGGGAATGGAAGAGTGCGCCCGTTGGCTTAAAACTTTTGTCTCGGAGGTCCCAGTAAATTTCGTGCCGGCCGCGCAACCTTTTTGGTGAACGGCGCCTCGTCGCAGCAAATCAAAATCTAGAGATGCTCGCGCCCCTGTTCCACAAGCTCATTTGTTTGCAGGCCATGTTCCGGTTCGGCCAATAATCTCGCGCACATTTCTTCATAAATTTCACGCGCCCGCTCCAACGCTTCCGCGATACTCCCGCAAATATTGTTTTTTCCAACATGCTCTTCAAACTCCGCCTGTTGCATCAATTCCGCAGGTTGCTCGAGCGCGCCACAAAGCAACAGCTCTTTATGCGCGGCATGAACCGCGTCGGCGAAATTCTCCAGCACCTGCAGCCCCGTCGCATCGATAGCAGTCATATTCCGGAGCCGCAAAATAATCACAGGCGGAAGTTCCGGCAATTTCTGGATGGCCGATTCCATTTTGTCCGCCGCTCCAAACAGGAAAGGCCCATGAATCCGAAATATCGCCACATACGGCGGTATCTGTTTGTCCTGCAGAATGTGTTGCCGTCCATCCTCCACGTAATCCGTGGTCACGCGCGAAATCTTCGTCGTGCTGGTCACCTTGCTGATGAACACCAGGGCGCCCATGATCATTCCCGCTTCCACCGCTACAGTCAGGTCCGCGAATACCGTTAACAAAAATGTAAGCAGCCACGTTCCCACTTCCAGTTTCGGCAACTTCAACAACTCGGGAATCTCGCGCCACTCGCCCATGTTATAGGCCACTACAAATAAAATCGCCGACAACACCGCCAGGGGAATGAATTTCGCCATTGGCGCGGCGAACAGCAGAATCGCCAGCAACGTCAGCGCATGGACCATTCCCGCCACGGGAGTCTTAGCACCAGAACGGATGTTTGTCGCCGTTCGCGCAATTGCCCCGGTTGCCGGCAAGCCGCCAAACAGTGGCGACACAATGTTTGCGATCCCTTGCGCCACCAGCTCCACGTTGGGATTGTGTTTGTCGCCGCTCATGCGATCGGAAACTACCGCCGACATCAGCGATTCAATCGCACCAAGCATCGCCACGGTAATCGCCGGTCCAATCAACGGCCGCAAGTGGCTGAAATGGAATGCTGGAATAACCAGCGTAGGCAATCCCGAAGGTATTCCGCCGAACCTAGTCCCGATGGTTTCCACCGGCAGCTTCAAGGCCCACACCAGAGCGGTGCCCACAAACAGCGCCACGATATATCCCGGCACTTTCGGCAGCCGGCGCACACAAAAAATAATTACGATCAGCGCCCAGATTCCCAACAACGTTTCGGTATAAGAAATAGTCCCGAAGTTCCTCGCTAGAGTTTCCAATCGCGCCCAAAACTCCCCGGGCACATGCCCAATCTTTAATCCAAAAAAGTCCTTAATCTGCGTGCTGGCGATAATTACCGCTATACCGTTGGTGAATCCCACCACCACCGGGCGCGGAATAAATTTAACCGCCGTGCCCAACCCCGTGGCGCCCAATATCACCAGGAAAACGCCCGCCATCAACGTGCATAAATAAAGCCCTTCGATCCCGTAACGCGTCACGATGCCAAACACCACGACCACGAACGCTCCAGTAGGCCCGCCGACCTGCGTCTTGGAGCCACCCAGCGCTGAAATCAAAAATCCCGCAATCACTGCGCAATACAATCCCAGTTGCGGCGGCACGCCCGATGCAATAGCAAATGCCATCGCCAGCGGCAGCGCCACCAAGCCGACGGTCACTCCCGCGAGCAGGTCCGCCGCAAATTGCTTCCAGGAATAATGTCGCAACACCAGGAAGGACTTAGGAGCCCAGTCTTTAAATTCCGCCATCGTTATCCGTCTGCATCTTCAATGAGATTTGCTTCAATGAACAACGCCGCACAGGAAGGCATGCAATCGCAGTCGCACAACCATTCTTTCACCCACAGCAATATGGTGCACTGTTTTTCTACCCACGATTCCAAACCCGTTACGTCAGCCGGCCGGCATCCATTGGCTTTCAGCAGAAAGAATGAACAAGAATCTTGATCTACTTCTTTTTATGAAGTGACTCCTAACGAGCTTTTTGCATCCCATTACTGATGAAAGGGTGTTGCTCGCGCAGAAACTCGCTGAACGCGCTTTTCCCGGGCGCCGCCTTGCAATAGCAACCGTGCTGAGTAGGTTTTGCAATAGTCGTCAGCGTCTCGTATTGTCTCGCGTGCTTGACGCGGCCAACTCGGCTTAAGAAATGTGAATGGTGTGTCTCAAAAGGGCTATTACAGGTGCAGACCTCTCAAATAATTCAGGCTTGGGGGAAAATCCTTAAAGGGGAGCACCCCTCGCTTTCCATTGAAATCACGCGGGAGTGCCCGTTGCGCTGCCCGGGTTGTTACGCGTTTGATGACGCCCATCTCGGCGGCGGCCGAACGTTGCGCGACCTGCACGATCGTAAGGGTCAATTTCTGATCGATGGCGTTCTGGAAGTCGTAGACAATTTAAAGCCGCTGCATCTGTCCATAGTCGGCGGCGACCCGCTGGTCCGTTATCGTGAACTGGAATCCCTTGTTCCGAAGTTACTGGCACGCGGCATCCACGTTCAAATTGTGACCAGCGCATTTCGCAAAATGAGCCCCGACTGGGCGCACCTGCAAAAGCTGAACATCGTCGTATCCATTGACGGTCTGCAACCCGAGCACGACAAACGGCGCGCTCCCGCAACTTATGAGCGCATTTTGAAAAATATCGCCGGCCAAAAAGTGACCATTCACAGCACCATCACCGCGCAGATGATGAAGCGCCCCGGCTACCTCACAGAGTTCTTGGAGTTCTGGACTCCTCGCCCCGAGATCAAAAAAGTTTGGTTCAGTTTGTTTACTCCTCAGGTTGGGGACCAACTTCCGGAGATCCTCAATAAAGAAGAGCGCTCGCTCGCAATAAAAGAAATGTCCCAGCTGCGAAAACAATTCGCGAAACTGGATATGCCGGAGGCCGTGATTCGTCAGTTCGCCACGCCGCCACACAACCCCGACGAGTGTGTGTTCGCGCTCACCACCCAGACGCTCTCTGCTGATTTGCAAACCAAAATCACGCCCTGCCAGTTCGGTGGAAATCCAGATTGCGCCGCGTGTGGATGCATCGCCTCCATGGGTCTGGCGGCCGTGGCCGCACACAAATTGGGCGGTTTCCTGCCCGTCGGCGCAATCTTCAAAGCTTCCATCGCCGTCGGCCAGTGGCGCGCGCGATCGAGATCAACCTCGGTCATGAAACCGGGATTTTCGGCCGCCCCGAAGCACACGTCAGAGAACGACCTATCTCGACTCACACCGATTCAAGCGGAGGAAATTTTCCCCCACCTCCCGGTGGGGACTCTTCCGGTTCTGCAATCCACCGAAAAAATCTCCATCCGCGAGTAACGATTTATTGTTATCGAGCTGGCGCGATCTATCGCCCCTGCGGTGCGTTCGTCACCGGCGGCCTCGCAAATGTGAACGGCTCCGCCAATATAAATTCCACCCGGCTGTTGGCCTTTATTTCCACTTTTGCTGCGGAAAACACCGCGATCACTGGTCCCGCTGCAGAGCCTGCCGGACCCGCGACGCTGCTCGCGCTGCCAAGATGCTCGCCGGATTTCGCCTCCGCCTTGGCTTTCGCGGCCGCCGCGCCCTGGCCCCTCACTTCCGGGTCGCTCTCAACGCCCAGCCTCCGGCCGTTTACTACCAGGCTGATCAACTCAAGGCGAACCTGCGCTTTGCCGTGTATGTGTCCGCCCTTCTTGTCGTCGGCCATGCGCACATGCGCTTCCGTTCCCCGAGGGATCATCACCTGATCGTGGATTAGAACTGATGGATCCACGATGCCAGTAAGAATATCTCCGGTGTGATTTTTGCTGGAATTAATTTCGTCCGCGATACG
>JAUTXJ010000002.1 GCA_030838075.1 Acidobacteriaceae bacterium | reverse complement strand
TGCCAGTGTTCGCGGCCACTTCCTCCGGACGAATCGCTCACTTGGCCCGCACCGCTACCAAGCAGGATTTGGTCATCGCCATCAGCTTCCGCCGCGGCCTGCGTCAGACCGTGGAAGGCGCGCAACTAGCGCGGTCCAAGGGCGCGTACTGCGTCGGCATCGCAGACACGTTTCTTTCCCCGCTGGCCCGGATATGCGACGAAATATTTTTAGCTTCCGTAGAATCCACTTCATTTGCGGCTTCGTTTACAGCCCCCATCGCGCTGTTAAATGCCATCCTTGTGACCTGCGCACAATACCGGCGAGCGGAAACCATGGTCGTCGTGAAAGAGCTAGCCGAGGAACAGCGTAAAGGTTTTCGCTGGTACACCGCATAGACCTCATCTCCTCCCTGTTCGACAAAATCAAATCAACCTTGTTCCGAAATTCCCTGTTCCGGATATTATCTAAGCCTCGAACGCCGGAATTGCGCGCAAACAATCCATTGCACGCGCGAGCGTATCGCTCATGAAACAGTGTGCAGTTAATCTCTGGAGGGACTTGAAACTTGAAGAATAAATGGGCGCTCATGGTGTCCGCGATGCTCTGCACGTTTTTGTTCCTGATCATGACCGGTGGCTTAACACTTGCCCAATCAACTTCCACTCTGACCGAGCGCATCCAACGCGTCACCACCCGCCCAGAATTCGCGCACGCAAACTTTGGCATTGAGTTCTACTCACTGGACTCCGGCAAAATCATTTACGCCGCAAACCCGGAGAAACTGTTCGTCCCTGCTTCCACGACAAAATTGCTCACCGAAGGCGCCCTCCTCGCCAAGCTCGGCGCGGATTACCGCTTTCACACCCGCATTTATCGAACGGGCCCGATAGATTCCAAAGGAAAGCTCAAAGGAGACTTGATCCTGGTGGCTAGCGGCGATCCCAACCTGTCGAACCGTATGCAACTTGACGGCTCCCTAGCATTTGTCGACGAAGACCATTCTTACAACGGCCCGGCGCTGCCCGGTGACCCGCTCACTGTGATCAAGGAACTGGCTGGAAAAATCTCCGCAAAAGGAATTAAACGCATTGATGGCCGGCTTCTCATTGATGCCAGCCTGTTCCCTGATGGCCCCCGTGAAGGCGGCACCGACGTAGTCATGTCTTCCATCATGGTGAATGACAATGTGATCGACCTCGTGGTCAGGCCCGGAGTGAAGACCGGGGACGCAACCATCCTCGAAAACTCGCCTCACACTTCCTACGTGAAATTTATCAATCAGATCACCACCGTAGCGCAAGATTCAAAGCCCAATCTTGAATCACCCGAAGTCGAATCAAACGAAGATGGCAGCACAGTCGTCGTGACCCTAACTGGGAGCTTGCCGGCTGGTATCGCGCCGCAAACAGCGGCATTTGCTGTTCCATCTCCTACCGCATTTGCCGCCACTGTTCTGCGTGAAGCCCTCGTCGCTTCCGGCGTCCAGTTCAAGTTCAAAAAAGGCGCTGCGACCCGACCGCCGGATTTCGTTGCGTATTCGAAATTGTATGTACCAGAAAACATGGTGGCGGAACATGTCTCAGCGCCTTTATCCGAAGAAATCAAAGTCACATTAAAAGTCAGCCAGAATCTCCATGCGGGCATGGGACCTTACCTGCTCGGAACCTTGGTCGCCAAAGACGCCAAAAATCCGCTGGCCGCAGGTTTCCGCGTAGAACGCGAGTTTTTGCAATCTGCAAACCTCGACCTTTCCGGCGCTTCCCAGGGCGATGGTGCCGGTGGGGATTGGGCGGATCTCTTTTCGCCAGATTTTATGGTTCACTACCTGACCTACTGGACCACACGTCCCGACTACCAAGTGTTGCTAAGAGCTCTGCCGGTGTTGGGAAAGGATGGTACGCTCGCGGCCATTCAAAAGGATTCTGCCGGCGCGGGCCACGTCTTCGCAAAAACAGGGACTTTCAACTCCGATGACAAGCTCAACGGAAGAGGGATGTTGAATGCTAAAGGACTGGCGGGATACATCACCACTAAATCCGGGGAGCGCTTGGCGTTCGCCGCCTACGTAAATCATGTGGCTCTGCCAGACGATCCAGAGGCCGCCCAGCGAGTTGCCGGGCAAGCCTTGGGAGAAATAGCAGCGGCAGCTTACGACGCGGACCTACGGTAGTTGTCGGAGCTCGCCCCCGAGGGCAATTTCAGCGGTTTGAACCGCAGATTCGAGCAACTTTATGTCAGAGAAATCTTGCCTAGCTCAGCGACGCGGCGTTCGAAGGTCATTTCCACCAGGCCACGCTTCCCGTAATAGCGCAACACAATCTTATGTCCCGGTTCAATCTTGGCCCGAGCTCTGATCAACGCGTCCGACATTTCTACCCAATCGCCGGTTACCAGGTAGGTGCCTTCCCAGCCGCGTAATTCGAATCGGCCATCATGCCGTAAAGTAAGCGGGACCGCCGAGCACTTTATCGCCTTGCCAGCCAGCTTGGCCGCGGAGCACTCATAGCGGCCCGATACGTCCACACTATCCGCCGCAGCCCGGGGAGCCGAAGCTACCAGGGGCAAAAGAAATAAAGCCATGATCCAGGTTCTATATACAAAGCACCGCATTGCATCTCCCGCCAGATGGCACAAGCTAATTCGGTTGTGCGATCACTCCCGGTAATGCATGCTAACCGCCACGAAAACTCACTATGACGGCGTTACAACAATTGGACTTACCGCATCTCTGAAAACGGACAGTAGACTTAAAGGAACATTCTGTATCTCTTGACCCGCCAACTTGTGCAAAATTCTGCGGTACTAAAACGTTCGTCCAGTACGGCCGATACTACTGCAGCATCGGCAACTCCACATTGGCCTGCCCGTCCTTACGGGGATCAGATGCGCCGTAATTAACTCCGGTCGCAAAATCTCTAAGAACCGCCTGTCCTCCACCCATGACGCTGGAAAAAGGTCCCCGCAAGTCTATCTTGTGGCCCTTGCCGGTCAGTTCGTTGCGTACATTGCCGGCGAAGCGGTTCTCCATCGACACGTCGCAGCCGCCAAATGTACGTTTAGAGAATCTCGGTGCTTCCAGTGCCGTCTGAATGTTCATTTTGAAGTCCGCAATACTAGCCACAAATTGCGCATGTGCCTGCGACTGATTCCACCCGCCCATGATTCCAAAGGCCAACCGCGTGTCACCTTTCTGGGCGAACGCCGGGATTATCGTATGCAGGGGCCGCTTTCGCCCCGCAAGCGCATTCGGGGATACAGGATCAAGCGTAAATAGCCCGCCCCGATTGTGCAGCGCGAACCCGGTACCAGCAGCCACGATGCCCGAGCCGAAGGCGTCGAAGTTGCTCTGAATCAGCGACACCATATTTCC
>JAUTXJ010000402.1 GCA_030838075.1 Acidobacteriaceae bacterium | reverse complement strand
GCTTTTTTTACGAAGAGGGATTGATCGAAGACTACGGCAGTTTTCAGACTCTTCGGAATGTCCGTCAGAGTTTTGACCGCTCCCTTGATTCCGTTGACCACCGCGATGGTATTGGTGTCTCCACCTTGCTTCAGCACCGGCAAATAAACGGATTTCTGTCCGTCGATGCGAACCACGTTGGTTTGGATTTGCTGCGCGTCCTGGGCCGAGCCGACGTCCGCGACCATAACGGAAGCGCCGGAAAGCGTTTTCAATGGCACGGCATTGATTTCTTTAGTGGAGGGCAGCTGGCTGTTGGTGTACAGGTTGTAATCCAGATTGCCGATGCGTACATCGCCGGCCGGAAGGATCAAATTGCTGTTGTTCACGGCCCGAACCACGTCCATGAGACTGAGCTGGTTGGCCTGCAACTTCAGTGGATCGACGTAAACCATAATTTGCCGGTAACGTCCGCCAAATGGTTGCGGCACAGATGCGCCGGGAACATTGGCGACCTGGTTGCGCACGTTGTACTGGCCGAGGTCGCGCAGTTGCGTCTCGTTGAGACCTTCTCCTTTTAACGTAATCAGGCAGACCGGAAGGCTGGAAGCATCGAACTGCAGAACTACCGGGGGCAATGTTCCCGGAGGGAGCCTGCGAAGATCGGCCATCGCCAAATTGGAAATGGAGCCGGCTGCGGCGGCGGGGTCCATGCCGGTTTGAAAATAAATTTTAATGAGGCTGACTCCGGGTAACGAGCGCGACTCAATGTGATCGACACCGCTAGCCAAGGTAAAGAATCTTTCGAAGGGGCCGGTAATGTCGCTTTCAATCTGTTCGGGCGGCATGCCGCTAAAAAATGTAGCGACGACCACGACGGGAATCTTGATGGGCGGGAACAAGTCCACCGGCATGCGCGCTACGGTGGTGGTGCCGATGATGGCGATCATCAGGCACAAAACAATAATCAGATAGGGGTACTTAATCGCGAACCGAGACATTAGGTGGCGGTCTCCGTGCGTTTGGCGCTGATGTCTTTGGGTTGGACTTTTTGTCCCGGATGGAATTGGCTGCGGCCGCCAATGACCAAGCGATCGCCTTCCGCCACGCCGCTCAGGACTTGCACGTAGGCCTCGCCTTCAAAGCCCAATTTGATTTTTCGCTCTTCGATCTCATTGTTTTTGTTAACCGTCAAAACCGTGGCTTCGTTGTTATTTCGCGCCACGGCCTCCAGCGGAACGCAAAGTTCGCTGGCGTTTTTTGCCAACGACAAGGTCGCCTCAGCGTACATTCCAGGAATCAGGCGTCCATCCTTGTTGGCAAAATCAATTTCGGTTTCCATAGTGCGGGTTTGGCGGTCTAACGAATCTGAGAAGCGAGAAACTTTTCCTTCGAAATCCTGATTCAACGCTTGGATATGCGCTTTGACCGGATCACCAAGATGAACCTGGGAGGCTGCTGATTCCGGAACTGGCAGGACGAGTCTGAGCTTGGAGACTTCCGCCAGGCGCACGACCGGTCCGGCGCCACTGCTCGCGGAGGTTCCACCTTGGATCAGCGCACCGGTGTCGGCCAGGCGCGCGGTAATGACTCCGGCGAATGGCGCGGTGATGCGCGAATAGTTCGCCAGCGCGTTGTACTGCTTTTGATTGGCTTGCGCTACTTCGAGCTGTTGCCGCGCGGCGGAAAGTTGCGCCTCGGCGCTGGATACCTGGGCCTCGGATTCGAGATCTTTGGCTTGCGAATCGTCAATTTCCTGTTGGGCCACGAGGCCACTTCGCGCGTCGGAGGCTTGTTTCAGCCGCGCGTAACCGGAATGCGCTGCAGCGTGAGCAGACTGTGTACGGTTAAGGTCGCTCTGCGCGCGGCGAATTTCTTGCTCGGACCGACGTACCGCGGCATCCGCGCCAGAAAGCTCCGCGGCCAATTCAGGAACTTCCAACACCGCCAGGACCTGACCTTCTCTTACGTGATCGCCGACGTCGACATTGATATTGCGGATGTAACCGGCAACTTTGGCGTGTACTTCCACGTCCTGGAAAGGCTTGAACTCCCCGGCGATGGTCAGAGTGTTGCCCAGGGCGCGCCGCTCGACGCGCACGACCGCAGCTTCTGTGACATTGGCGCCGCTTTCTGGATGATTGGGATCGTCGGCTTTGCTGGGAGGCCGGCCCATCCATCGCCATGCAAGCAAAACCAGAGCCGCCAGGATGGAGATTGATATCCACACCGTCTTTTTGGTCATGCAAAAAATCCTTCTATTCCGTAATGGGAATCGTCCCATGCCAGTTTCGATGATTTGAAAAGGCTAGAGAGACAACTTATTTAACAACCACCGGTGGGAATGTTAAAAATCGTGGACTAATTTACTGGAGGAGGCCGAAACCACAAATCGGCACACACTAATTGATAAGCGCAGAGATGGTGCGTAGAAACTTCGGCGGCTTGGCCGACAAGAAAATTTATAGGGGCCTCAAGCCAGGTCGTTGCAACTGCGATTAGTGTTGCGAAAATCTTACGAGCATCGGGCGGACTGAAATGCTGCAACTCCGACGAACCTACCGTCGCGCGATAGCTCAAGCGATGTTGAACATTGAGATGCCCTGAAGAAGAGGAGGCCATCCCAAGGTAGGGGTTGTATAGAAACAAAATGGCGAG